>JAGOBZ010000476.1 GCA_017999015.1 Kiritimatiellia bacterium | reverse complement strand
CGCATTCAGGGTGAAGGTGCCCGCGCCTTTCTTGACGACCCGCCCCCGCTCGCCCGACGCATCGGGCAGCACCAGCGACGTGCCGCATGTGAAGCCCGCCGTGTCCACCACGAGGCCGTTCGATGTCAGTGCCCACGCATCCAGTGAGCGGATGAACGTGGCGTCGCTTTGGGTGGCCTCAACGGTGCCGCCGTCGAACAGCACGTGGAGTTGGCCGTGATGCTGCCGCAGATTGGGTACGGCCAACACGCCGCCCGCCAGGGTCAATTTGCCTGTGATGGACGCGGTGTCCGGATAATACGTTGTGTCGGTCACCCGCAGACGGCCTCCCGTCATCCGGATTTCCGATTGCGGCGGCACCGGCGACGGGGTTGTTCCCGGATTCATGCGCAGGATATTGACCGTCAGTTCGCCGCCCGCCATTTCGAAAAGCGCGGGGCCGGCCTGGCCGATATCCAGATAGCCCGGCACCGACGTCTGGCCGCCCTCGATGCGGAACAGCGCGGAGGAACCGGCATTGTTGCGCGCCACGCGCAGATTGCTGAAGGTGTTGCTGCCGCCGGTAATGCGCAGCGTCGCCTGCGTATAGGTGCCGACGAAGATTTCGCCGAAGGCGTTCGTGCCGCCGCTGATTTCAATCAGCGAAACGCCGCGCTGGCCCCACTCGCCGCCCTTGCCGGTCACCTGGCCGCCGGCCAGCGACAGATATCCGGAGGAGGTGGCATTGACGCCGCAATGCAGAGAATTGGAAAGGTTGAGCGTGCCGCCCGTTACCGTCAGGCTGCCCGCTCCGCTGACGCCCACCATCGTCGTGCCGCGCAAGGTCCCGATGCCGCCCGACTGCGTCCATGTCCCGGACGATCCGACCGTGTTGCCGAGCGACACATTGTTGTGCAGGGTCAACGCGCCGCCCGAAACCGACACGGTGCCGGTGCCGCCGTTGTTCCCTAAAAACAGCTCCGCCGTCTCGCACGAACCGCCCGAGACCGACATCATCCCGACACCCGTCGCCTGATTGCCGACCGTGGTGGTTCCGGCCAGGCGAACCGTGCCGCCCGCCACCGCCAGCGTGCCGGTCCCGGTGTCCCCGACGTACGCCGTGCTCAAGTTCGTCACGGCGCCCGCGCTGACCGAAAGCGTGCCTTGCGATCCGGCCGCGCTGCCCAGCCACAGGGTGCCGCGCGTTTCGACGACACCGCCCGTCACGGAAATGGACCCCGTGGCCAGCGGCGTTCCCATGCCGCCGACGTTCAGGTCCTTGACCCGCACGTCGGCGTCGTTGCCCACCCACACGGTGCCGACCGAATTGGTGCCGCGTCCGACCTGCAGGGTGTTGCTGACGATCAGCGTCCCGCCCACCAGATCCAGCGTGCCGGTGGCGCTCACATACTGGTTCTCGAAATTCCCCGCCGTCAACGTGTTCGCGCAGATGAAAGATCCGCCCGAGAGGTTGAGCCTGCCGGTGCCGCCCATGCGGTGGCCGAACTCGGCGTTGCCCCCTGTCACGTAAATCGTGCCGCCGCTCTGATTGACAATGCCTTGGGCCGCGTACGCGTTGCCGATCCAGATCGCCCCCCTCAGATTCACAAAGTCGCCTGAGACAGACAGGAGCCCGACCGCCGTCGAATGGGAATCGCCCAAGCTGAAGTTGTTCGAGACCACCAGCGAACCGCCCGCCACCTCGATCACACCGGTCGAACGGACATCGCTGCCGGCCCAGAGCTGCCATGTCGTCAGCGTGGCCCCCTCTTCAACCTTCACGCGCGCCTGCGAATCGCTCGGACCGCCTTTCGCGATCCAGAGCAGGTTGGTCACGCCATGCTGGCCCTCTTCGAACAGGACCTCGGCACGATGAACGGTCAAGTTTCTGCTGGCGCTTGCGGCGCCCGTTCCGAACGCCAGCGCGGAGGGTTGCGTCTGCGTGCTGAGCGACAGCAGCACCTCATTGCCCAGGCACGAGAGCAGGCCGTTCTGCAACGTGACGACGCCCGATTGCGAGGACGCCGGGAACTGAAACCGGTCCTTGACCGTCCAGCGGTTGCCGCCAAGATCAAACGTCAGGGGGGCATTCTGCGCGGCATCGACGACCGCGTTCGAGACCGTGGCGTCCTGAGTGAACGACACTGCCGCAGCGCCGGCAGCATCGAAACGCACGGCATCCTCTTCACCGGGCACCGCCGCAGGCGACCATTTCAAGGGATCAGAGAACGCGCCGTCGCCGCCTTGCCACACCGATTCCACCGCCCACGCCGCACTCATCACGGCAAAAACGCCAGCTCCCGCAAACACCCGTCTTAACATCGTACACATCCGACCCTCCTCTGTTCTGCGTGCAGGCGCGCCCGCACGTCCGGCCGGCTTACTTTTCCCGACCTGAAAACGGCTGAACCATACGTCTTTCGGCGCCCGCCGTCAACGCCGGGCGTTAAAAAACGCCCGCAGGAGACCGACCCGCAGTGAGCGTCCGACGCGCGTGCTCACGGGCGTGGCGCTGCGCCTTCATGACGCGGGCGGACCGTCCAGCAGCAGGTCGTGTTCGCGTTGCGCGTGCACACGATCGGCCGTTCCGCCGGCATGCGTCCGGACGCCCATGTGGGTGAAGAGCCGCCGCCAGAAGGCGCGGCGCGCCGGCGTGTCGGTCGCGGTGTCGAGGGTGCAGAGCGCGAGGGTGCCGCCGCGTCCTGCAGCGTGTGTCACCAAGGCCGCGCCCGATGGCTTGACGTGGTGCTCATAGCAGAAGAGCGCGCCGACTTTCTCCTCTTCCGCGCGGCGGTTGAACAGCGACCAGTCGGTCCGGCTGGCGGTCAGGGCCACGCGGCCGCTTGCCACGAAGGGACCGGCGAGGCCGCAGCGCATCACGCAGCGGTCGGCGTCGCGTTCCTCTTCAGCGAAATAGAGATCGGCCAGGCTGAACGGCGCCGCCCATGGGTGGGTGTCG
>JAGOBZ010000475.1 GCA_017999015.1 Kiritimatiellia bacterium | reverse complement strand
CCGTGGCTACATCATGCGTTTCCGACCATGATGGAGGGACAGTCGACGGCCAGCGGCATGGTCTATCCCAAGATTACCGCGCCCATCGCGCTGGTTCACACCGGCTTCAATGTGGTGAACACTTTTCTATTCCTACCGTTCCTGGGGCTCTTCACCCTGCTGGTGCGTCATCTGATCCCCGACAGCGTGATTGTGGAGCAGCCGCATCTGGCGAAACTAGACCCGGTGAAGCTCTCGCCGGTGATTGCCGTCGAGCAGGCGCGGCAAGAGGTTCACCGCATGGCTTCGTGCGCAATCAAAAGTCTGAATGATTTCCGCGAGATCCTGTCAGGCACACGTAAGGAAGAGCTAGAACGCAGCATTTTTGAAACAGAGGACATGCTGGACAGCGTTCAGCACGAGGTGTCGGATTTCCTTGGCAAAGTCATGTCCGCGCATCTGCCGCTGGATGTCGCCTACCGCGCGCGCATGCTGCTGCGCGTGGCCGACGAATATGAGTCGGTCAGCGACGAGGTGCAGGCGCTGCTGAAGATGATCATGCGCATGCGGTCGAACGGCATGACCCTGTCGGACGAGGGCAGGGACGAGATGCTCGCGCTCCATGACATGTGCTCGAATTTCGCTGACAAAGTGACCGAGGCGTTCCGCCTGGGCAAGAGCCTGGCTCCTGAAGTGCTTGCCAACATGCACACCCAGTCGCACGCCATCTCGCAGCGCATCAAGGAAGTGCGCGCCGCGCAGCTCCAGCGGCTGACGGACCATGATCCGAATGCCGATCCGATCAAGGTCGTGCTGCTGATGGACCTGCTCAACGTCTATCGCCGCCTCAAAGAGGATTGCCTCAACATCGGCGAGGCCATCATTGACGAGCGCGGCGACGAGGCAGCCTGAGCGGCGGATGCCGGATCACGACGGGATGTCGCGGATCCGCTTGGAGGTCCGCATCGCGCAGAACTCCTTGCCGCACATCGAGCAGTGATCGTCAGACGCCGCGCCATTGCAAACGCGGGTCTTGAGCCAGCGCGCGCGCGCCCTTTCGGGATCAAGGGCCTGCGCAAACTGCGCCTCCCAGTCGAACGCGATACGCGCGCGCGACATCGCGTCATCGCGGTCGCGCGCGCCCGGCAAGCCGCGCGCCACGTCGCCGGCATGCGCCGCGATGCGGTAGGCGATCATGCCCTGATGCACCTCGTCGCCGTCGGGCAGTCCCAAATGCTCAGCCGGCGTGACGTAACACAGTAGCGACGCACCGTACGTCGCGGCGGCGGTGGCGCCGATGCAGGAAGTGATGTGGTCGTATCCCGGCGCGATGTCGGTCACCACGGGCCCGAGCACGTAGAACGGTGCGCCGTCGCACACCGCTTGCTGACGTTCCATGTTCATCTGGATCTGATTGAACGGCACATGTCCGGGCCCCTCCACCATCACCTGCACGCCGCGTGCGCGGCAGCGTTGCACCAATTCGCCCAGCACGTCCAGTTCACCGAATTGCGCCTCGTCGCTGGCATCCGCCAGACAGCCCGGACGCAGGCCGTCACCGAGCGACACAGTCACATCATGTTTCACCAAGATGTCGAGCACCTCGTCCCAGCGCGTGTAAAGCGGATTCTCCATCCGGTTGCGTTTCATCCATTCGGCCATGATGGCCCCGCCGCGGCTGACAATCCCCATGATACGCCGCATGGCCAGATCGACATGCCCATGCAGCAGCCCGGCGTGGAGCGTCATGAAGTCGACCCCCTGCTCGGCCTGCTCACGGATAACCTGCAGAAACAGGTCAGGGTTCATCACCGGCACATCGCCCTCGAGACGTGAGATGGTTTCATAAACCGGCACGGTGCCGAGCGGCGCCGGCGAGGCATCCAGCATGCCCTGCCTAATTGCCCGCAGATCGGCACCCACGCTCAGATCCATCACGAAATCCGCGCCGGCCCTCAGTGAGATCTGCAGTTTCTCAAGTTCGTCGCCTTTGCCGGAGCGGGTTGTCGAACGGCCCAGGTTCGCGTTGACCTTGGTGGAAAAAAGGCGTCCCACGCCGACCGGACGCGCATTGGCGTGGGCGGGATTCAGCGGGATCACGGCGTGGCCGCGCGCGATCGCGTCGCGCACCTGTTCGGGCGCGATCTTTTCGTCCTGTGCCACGCGGCTCATGGCGTCCGTGATGATCCCCTGCTGTGCTGCTTGAAGCTGTGTCATGACTGTCAGTTCCGATTGCTGTATGTTGACAGGATGACATGATTTTCTTGATTTAAGCACATCATGTTAATCGTGTAATCCTGTCAAAAAACGTACTCTAGGGTTTTTTCAAGGTGTCCACGCGAACCTGTTCGATAGGCAGACGGGCAGGCGTTCCCAAAACCGCAGCAGCCTCGCCTACCCAGGTGCCGGTGCGGATCGATTCATAGACATAGGCTTTACCCTCGGCCACCGCATCGAGCAGCGGTTTGCCGCAGGCCAGTGCCGCGGCGATCGCCGCGCTGAGCGAGCAGCCGGTCCCGTGCGTCGAGACCGGTTGTGCAATACGCGGCGTCGCGATACGGTACACGCATTCGCCGTCAAAGAGGATGTCTTCGGCCTCTGCGGCTGCACAATGGCCGCCCTTAATCAGCACGGCGGTGCCGAAGGTGTCGCCCAGTTCGCGCGCGGCGTCAACGATAGCGTCCTGCCCCCCCTCGATCGCATGGCCGGCCAACACCTCCGCCTCGGGCAGGTTGGGCGTCATCAACGTGGCCAGCGGAAGCAGGACACCCGCGAGCGTTGCGACCGCATCGTCCTGCAGCAGGCGCGCGCCGCTGGTCGCCACCATCACGGGATCCATCACCTTGCTGATCCGGTTGTGCAGCACCAGGCGGTCGGCCACCGCTTCGATCACATCCGGAGAAGCGAGCATGCCGGTCTTCAGGGCAGAGACCGCGTAGGCCTCCAGCACGGCATCGAG
>JAGOBZ010000037.1 GCA_017999015.1 Kiritimatiellia bacterium | reverse complement strand
TCACGCCGTATGATTTCCATCGTCACACGTCCGGCGAGCAATTCGGACTCTTCATCGGCACACATCGGATGGTTCGCGGCGTATTCGCACCCGACCATCACGACTTGCTTGCGATCGACCAGCGGTTTCAGTTCATCGAGAAACCACGGCGCATAGCGTTTGAGGCTTAAAACCGTGAGGCCGGGAAAGTCGATATGCGCGGTGACGTCGGGATTCTTGTGCATCGCGCGAACGCCCGTTGCGTAGATGCCTGGAAACTTCTCGCGGATTTCTTGTTTCGTGTAACGGTCGTAGCACATGTTGCCGTGGAGCAAAAACGAGATATACACTGTTTTCTGGCCCGAGTCGGCGGGCTTGGAATCGACATTCTCCTTGACGTTCTCTTGGGCGCCCAGCGTGCCAACGAGAAGCATTCCGGCGATTTGTGCCGTGACCATAACGCCGCCGGCGCGCGACAATATTAAGCGGCGGATCATCGAACGGACATCCCAAAACTCGGGACTGACTTGCGGCAAATCCTTGTGCGACATCATTCACGGTCCTTTCCATTTCGATTCACAAGGATACGAGTATAGGGGTCGTACCTGAAAATAGCAAATTAAGGATTTGTCAGCACATAACCCCGATGGCACGTCATTTGCCGACACAGAAACGGCTGAAGATGGCATCGAGCAGATCGTCGGTGTAGACGCGCCCGATCATGCGGCCGAGCGCTTCGGCAGCCGAGCGCAGATGGCCGGCGGCAAGCACCAGCCCCTGCCCGCCGGCGATGAGCACGGAGTGCGCCTCCCGGCATTGATCGATTGACGTTCGCAACTCGGTGACATGCCGCAGCGATACAATCGGGTGTCCGTATGTCTCTTCCGTCACGCCCAGCTTCTCCGCCAGCATCCGCTTCAGCGCTTCCAACCCCTCGCCGGTCCGTGCAGAGACACGCACGGAGGCCAGTTCCGGCGGCAGGTCCACAGGTCCCGCCGCCGGCAGGTCGCATTTCGTGACCGCCACCATCACGCACCCTGAAGGCAGTGCCGCACACGCCGCAGCCACCGTCTCGGAGTGAGGGACCGAAGCGTCAACCACATAGACCACCAGATCCGCCTGGCGCATCACCGCGCGCGCCCGTTCGATCCCTTCGCGCTCGACCCCATCCTGCGTGTCGCGCAGGCCCGCGGTATCCATCAGCCGCACCGGAACCCCGCACAACGCGACCGATTCTTCGATCACATCGCGTGTAGTGCCCGGCAGGTCATGGACGATGGCGCGGCGGGTTCCCAACAGCGCGTTCAACAGGGACGATTTGCCGGCGTTGGGGCATCCCGCCAGCACCACCAGTGCGCCGTCGCGGACCAGGTGCCCTGCGTTCCAAGACGCCGCCAGACGCTCCATCTCAGCCATGCACACCGCCAGCCGCTCGCCCGCACGTTCCGTGAAAAAGGGGGGCAGTTCGCCTTCGTCGAAATCCAGCAGATGCTCCACGTCGGCGCAAACAGCAGTGACCGACTCGTAAAGCGCCGACACACGTCCCCCCAGTGCGCCGTCGAGCTGGGCGCGGGCCACATGCGCAGCCCGTTCAGTACGGGACTGGATCAGATCACACACCGCCTCGGCCTGCGTCAAATCCATGCGTCCGTTGAGAAAGGCGCGGCGCGTGAATTCTCCGGGCTCTGCCAGACGCGCACCGGATGCCAGCACCGCCTCCAGGAGGCGACGCGAAGGCAACGCACCGCCGTGTCCCTGAATCTCCAGCGTGTCCTCGCCGGTATAACTGTGCGGGGCGCGGTAAACCAGAATCACGGCGTCATCTACGGCCTCGCCGGTTACCGGATGAGTCACGCGCGCGTGAAAAAACGTCCCTGCCGCCCGCTGGCTCGGCGGACAGCGCAGACCCGGCACCAGGCGATCACCGACCTCCAATGCGCCCTGTCCAGAAATTCGCACGACGCTGACGCCCGCAGGCCCGGCCGCAGTGGCAAGGGCCGCGATCACTTGAGCGTTGAAAGTTGAAAGTTGAGGGTTGAAAGTTTTCGTCCTCGATCATTCACAGCGCAGCCGCGCGAGGGGGGCGCCTCTCACTTCGGCTTACAATCCGGCGAACGGGTTCGCCGAGAACCCACTGCCTGACGAGCCACGTCCGGAAGAGAAAGGGTTGCCGCCGCGCGGCGGGCCGGAGCGATGGTCGCCTCCCGTCCCGCGCCCGCCCGTCGGTGCCGCAGGCCGCGCACCGGCAGAGCGTGGCGTTGAAGGCTGCGTCTTGGCGCTCAGCGCGATACGCCGGCGCGCCTTGTCCACACTCAACACACGCACCTTCAGCTTGTCGCCGGCCTTCACCACCTCGGCCGGGTCGCGCACGAAACGATCTGAGAGTTCAGACACATGTACCAGTCCGTCCTGATGCACGCCAATGTCGACAAAGGCGCCGAAAGCCGTGACATTGGTCACGATCCCCTCCAGCACCATGCCCTCCTTGACATGCTCGAACTCGGTGACGTCGTCGCGGAAAGCGGGCTTTTCAAATGTCGCGCGCGGGTCGCGGCCCGGCTTTTTAAGTTCGCCGATGATGTCGCGCAGCGTCGGCTCGCCCACCGACTCTGACACATACTTCGCGCACACGATCTGGTCCACCAGTGCGCTGTTGCCGATCAACTCCGGCAGCGCCACGCCTAGATCGGCGGCCATCTGCTCGACCAGCGCATAGCGTTCCGGATGAACGGCCGAGGCATCCAGCGGATGACTGCCGTCGCGGATGCGCAGAAAGCCTGCGGCCTGCTCAAAGGTCTTGGGCCCCAGTCCCGGGACTTTGCCCAGTTGGCGCCGGCTGGTGAAGGCACCGTTCTCGTTCCGGTAAGCGACGATTTTCTTGGCCATTGTGCCGCCGATGCCGGAGACGCGCGTCAGCAGGGGGGCACTGGCGGTGTTCAATTCCACGCCGACGTGGTTCACGCAACTGACCACCACTTCGTCGAGTTTGTCGGCGAGCAGCGGCTGATGCACATCGTGCTGATATTGGCCCACGCCGATCGCCTTGGGATCAATCTTCACCAGCTCCGCCAGCGGATCCTGCAGGCGCCGCCCGATCGAGATCGCGCCGCGGATCGTCAGGTCGAGGTCGGGAAACTCATCGCGCGCCACCTCAGACGCGCTGTAGACCGACGCACCGGATTCATTGACGGCGATCACCATGACGTCTTTGATATTCGCCTCTTTCAGCACGCCGCGCACGAACGCCTCGGTTTCGCGTCCGCCGGTGCCGTTGCCCACCGCGATGGCCGCCGGACGGTGCTTAGCCACCAGCTTGCAGATGTCGACTTTCGCCTCGATTTCGCGCCGCTCGCCCTGGGAGGGAAAGATGGTGCAGGTCTCCATGAATTTTCCGGTGGCGTCCAGCGCGACGCATTTGCAGCCTGTGCGCAGGCCGGGATCGATGCCGACCACCTTCTTCTCGCCGAGCGGCGCCTGCAGCAGCAGGTTGCGCAGGTTTTGCGCGAAGATCTCCACCGCCGCGCGGTCGGCCTTCATCTTGGTCTCGACCATGACATCGATCTCGACACTCGGCGCGATCAGCCGTTTGTAGCTGTCCTCGACCGCCTCTTTCAGATGCGGCGCAAAGCGCGAGGCGGGATTCAGCTCGAACAGCTCACTGATGCGCGCCAAGAGCGGGGCCGCGTCGCACGTCACGCGCACGCGCAGCACACCCTCGGTCTGGCCGCGGCGGATCGCCAGAAACCGGTGGGAGGGGATCTCGCACAGCCGCTCCGAGAAATCGTAATACTGCTCGAACTTGGTCGGCTCTGCCGGTTTGGGATCGACCACCTCAGACGCCACCACGCCTTGCGCGGCGAACGCCTGGCGCACCAAGCCGCGCACCTCCGCGTTTTCGGCGACGGTCTCGGCCACGATATCGCGCGCACCCGCCAGCGCGGCTTCCACATCCGCCACGCCTTTTTCCGTATCCACAAACGTGGCCGCAACTTCGGCGGGACATGCGGCGGGGTCTTGCGCCAGAATCAACTCGGACAACGGTTCGAGACCCTTTTCGCGCGCGATCATGGCGCGCGTGCGGCGTTTGGGCTTATACGGCAGATACAGATCTTCGAGCACCGTCTTAGTGGTACAGGCAAGGATTTTAGCCTTCAGTTCCGGCGACAGCTTGCCCTGTTCTTCGATGGATGTCAGAATCGTCGCGCGCCGGTCTTCCATTTCCCGGTAGTAGGTCAGACGCTCCTGAATCTTTGAAATCTGCACTTCATCGAGATTACCGTGCACCTCCTTGCGATAGCGCGCGATGAATGGAATGGTGTTGCCTTCCGACAGCAACCGCGCCACGGCCGTGATCTGCCGCGGCGTTATGGAGAGTTCTTCAACCAATCTGGGCAGCGATTCCAGCCCTGTGTCTTGGGTCTTTACCACATCATCCATCGTTCGTCCGCCTCATACCGTTGCCGAAAAACAAACATACCAAACGGCCCCTGCCACACACAGGGAGGGACGAGCGTCCGCTCGTCCAGGGCAAGCAGACGCTTGCCCCTCCCGTATGTCGTGATCGTTGGATGGTCTGATTTATTCGCCAGTGATATCATTCATTTGCAAAAAAAACCCGAAAAACCGCAAGAAGAGGTTGTTCGGGTTTGGACATGGTTGCCTCATTAGGATTCGAACCTAAACAAGCAGTTCCAGAGACTGCTGTGCTACCGTTACACCATGAGGCAAAAAAGTTTTCCTCAAAAAGAGGTGGAGAGGATGATACCTAAGCCTGATCGGTAAAAGCAACTCCGAATTCTCTCTTTTTCAACTGATGCGCAGCGGCATCAAGACATAAAGGAACGGCACCTTGCATTTCAGCAGCGCCGGACTGTGCCCGTCGTTCATCTCAAGAAAAACCTCGTCCTCATCGATGTTCTTCAACGGATCCATGACGTATTCAGGATTGAAGATGATCGAGATTTCCTTACCGGCATATTTGACGGGAAGGGTATCGCGTCCTTCACCGACATCCGGCGTGTTGATGCTGATCGTCAACTGATTGGCCGAGAAGGTCAGTCGCATGGCATTGGACTTATCCGTCGTCACGACCGACACGCGCCGCAATGCCGAGAGCAACGCATCACGCTCGATCACGACGCGTTCATCGCACGAACTCGGGATCACCTGGCGGTAGTTGGGGTAAACGCCGTCAATCAGTTTGCTGGTTACCATCGTTGTACCGATCTCAAAAATCGCCTGATTTTTCTGAGCGTACACTTTGAGGTCTCCTTCGTTGCCGAGCAAGCGCATGAGCTCGCACACGGCTTTGTTAGGCAGAATCAATTCGGCTTCTGCCTCCGGCGGAAACTCAATCTCATGCTCAACCAGCGCCAGCCGGCGCCCGTCGGTCGCGACCATCGTCAGTTTATTGTCTTTGAACGCCATCAGCACGCCGTTCAGGACGCGGCGTGTTTCATCCTGCGAGATCGCATAGCTGGTTTTACGCAGCATCTCACGAAGAACGCCTTGATCGATGCGATAACAGAACTTTCCCTCGCCGACCGGCACCGGCGGAAAATCACGAACGGACATGCCGATGATCTTGAAGTAAGAGGAACCGGCCTGCACGGTCGCCACGTCGTCCTCGTTGACCTCGATCATGATCTTGCCTTCGTCCAACTCGCGGATGATGCTGGTCAGGCGACGGATCGGCAAGGTCGTGCTTCCGGGCTCTTCGATGTCACACTCGACGTAGCAGCGTTCAGAAATGTCGAGATCTGTCGTGGTCATGCAAAGGCGGTTATCTTCGGTTTGGATCATCGCATTCTGCAAGATCTGCAAGGTCCCTTTACCAGAAACCACATTCTGAATCCTCTGCAAGCCATCAAGAAACTTGGACCGGACAATGGAAAACTTCATTTCCTAAACTCCTCTAAGACTGTCCCAACACTTTCCGCTTTCCGAGACGTGAAGCTCGAAGTGTAACGGATTAGGGGTATTAAAGTAAAGAATGATTAGAAGTAATAATAGGTTCTATACGTTCTGTGAACAAGCTCATAACATCCTTATTTTGAAAGAGTTAATGGAATGTCTATGTCATCGGTAACCTGTTGATAAAGGAACGGGATATGAACAGCGGAGGAGGTGTTAAAAAAACGCATGATGATAAGTGTGAAACAATTGAAAAAGAATGAACGGTCTACCGTCATGTTATCGACAGGTTGTCAAGGGATCAAATTTGAAAGGCGAGTGGATCACGCCCCAGCTTTCTCGTAATTTCACGCACGGAGTTACGCAATTCTTCCTCGACCTGGATACGGTTTTGGACGGTCTTGCAGGCGTGCATAACGGTCGCATGCGTCTTTCCGAACGAGTTGGCGATCTCGGGAAGGGATGAGCGCGTCAATTTTCGGCAAAGAAACATGGCCACTTGACGGGGTGCGGCAACCGATCGAGGGCGGCGCTTACTGGACATATCGGTGAGACGCAAGTCGAAGTAGTCAGCGACCATGCGCTGGATATCATCAAAGGAGAGGTCCTTCTGACGTTCGTCATTCAATTGATCTTTGAGCAGATTGCGCAGCATTTCCAGCGTCATCGGCATCTGTGGGTTGAGCGAGGAGAAGGAGACTGCGCGAGTCAGAGCGCCTTCAAGGCTGCGCACGTTGGATTTGATATTATCGGCGATGAACGTCAGCAAATCGTCACGCAGGCCGACCTTAGTCAACGTCTGCTTGTAGCGCAGGATGGCCAGACGAGTCTCGAAATCAGGCGATTCGATCTCGGTGACAAGTCCCCATTCGAAGCGAGAGACCAAGCGCGGTTCGAGTCCGGCCAATTCTCGTGGCGGCAGGTCGCTGGTCATGATGATCTGTTTGCGCGCATCATACAAAACATTGAAGGTGTGGAAAAACTCCTCCTGCAGCCGCTCCTTGCCGGCGAGGAACTGAATGTCGTCCACCAGCAGAACATCCGTGCTGCGGTACTTGTTGCGGAAACTCATCGTCGTTTGTTTGGCCAGTGACTCGATGTACTCGTTGAGCAGTGTCTCGGTTGAAACATAACTCACGCTTGTGCCGGGCGACTGCAGCACACGATGGCCGACAGCCTGCATCAGGTGGGTCTTGCCGATACCGGTTTGGCCGTAGATGAAAAGCGGATTGTAGGCGCGTCCCGGCGATTGCGAGACGCCCAGCGCTGCGGCGTGCGCGAAACTGTTGGAGGGGCCGGTGACAAAATTTTCAAAGGTAAAAGTGGTGTTTAACGGACTGCCATTCCCGTTAACGACCGGTTTATGCCGTCGTTTTGCAGGATGCGCCTGCTTCAAATCGGGCTTGGGTGCCGACGCATCTGGCGCAGCCGTCTCCGGGGCCACCGGATCGCAAGCCTGAATGTCGAACCGGAGCGAAAAATCCTGAGGGACGCCGGCCGCCCGCAGCGCCTCGACAATGACATCCTGATAATTGTTTTCCAACCAAGTTTGGCAGAACTCGTTATCAACATGCAGGATCAATCGGTTGTCATGGATAGAGGCGGGTTTGATATTCTCGATCCAGCGCGAATAGACATCGCCGTTCAAGACGCTTTTCAAGTGTTCGCACGCTTTGGTCCACAATTCAGGAGCATTCATAGGACACACAAAAACAGGTCAGAGTGAGAAAGCAAAAAAAGGAAAGAAGAACATGCAGCAACAGTACTGTTGAACCATATTTGCCCCCCCCGTTCAAGGGGAAAGAATAATCAATCGGTCAACAGGTTATGAACAGTCTGGAAAAAGCCCTTTAACCCGGCCAAATTAAAGCAGTTATGCCAATAATGAAACGCCAATCCGGAGCAGCGCGCAATGGGGGGTTGAGAGTTGTTAACAGAAGGGGTGAAGCGCGAGGGTCTCCGAATAACCTGTAAAGCGAAAAAATAAAATATTTATAAATTGCTTTAAGTAAACAGGTTATGTGAAAAAAAACATTCAAACACCGGCTCTGATTTGTCTCCCGAAATCCGGTTTTTTTAAAGCCCTGCGCGGCTAAAACAGGAAAATCAGCGCAAACAAACAGTAAACGAGCGTTCATTTTGAGCGGCCATCAGTGACACGCTTTCGTGCGGATGATAAATTTTATGAACAACTGACAATAAAACCGATAAGAAGGCCGTTTCCATCCTCAGTTTTGGTTTCACATTAAGGAAGGACCCCCATGCAAAATCTCACGTTCACTCTCGCGCTCGTTCTTGCGCTCTCAGGCGCCTCTCTCTTTGCGCAGCAGCCCGATGCCGCGGCGAACCGCGACCGTGCTCGCATGTCGCGCTCGTTGAATTACGGAAATTGGGTCGGCAAACAGATCATGAATCCCGAATTCACGGAGAAGGTCGGCATACAGGCTGAGCAGACGAAAAAACTCAAAGTGGAAATGGATAAGATCGACGCGCGGCTTAAGACGCTGGATGACGAGATCCATGCGGCAGCGCTCCAGCAGGCGGATATCGCGAAAAAGGTCTTGGCAGAACCCGGCACCTCTGCGGAAGAGATCATGAAACTGATCGAACGTATCGGCGCGATGCGGACCGAACAGGCCAAACTGTCCACGCAGATTTTAGTGGTGATCCGCGACAGCCTGACCGAAGAGCAGCGTAAGAAGGCTCACGAACTGATCACCGCCGAAGGTCAGCGCCGTCTCAAAGAGCGCATGGCGCGGCGCGAGCGCGAAGAACGTCCGCCGCGTCCTGGCCCCAATGGGCAGCGGCCGCCGCCGGCACGGCCTGAGGCGCCGCCGCGCCCTGCCGCGCCTCAAGGATGGTGAGCCTCCGGGGCGCATGGCAGTTCTGTTGGTGTCTATCGTCTCGATGCGGGTGGGCTTGATCCGCAGGTCCTCCTCTGATCGCGTTCATGAGGAGTCGGCCGAATATGAGGCCGACAAGCGTCGACGGGCGGATTAGGATTACGATTAGGAGAAGGTCTCCCCAACAGAACGGCCATGAACGGCCATGCGCCCTACGCAGATCCGCCTTGTAGACAAATCGCCACTTGTGCTAGCATTGGACCCACTTCGTGGCAAGCCACGAATGATCGAGAGTGCATTGTGGCGGTTTCGTATGTCAGGGCAGTGGAGGCTCGAAATGAACAACCGTGGTACATGTCGCTGTTGGACCGTTTTTTTTTCCTTATCCGTAAGTCTTCTGCCTGCGGGTGAGTATCTTTGGACCGGGGCGGCCGCCAACGGCCTGTGGAGCGACGCCGCCAACTGGACGCCGGCCGGGGTTCCCGCTGAGACGAACGATCTCGCCACCTTCGCCGCCTCCGCCCTCGTCGCGTCGCCCGCCGCATACACGGGGGGCGTTTCGGTGACGGCCGGCACGCTGACACTGGTCACGCCCGTCGGCGCCAGCCACATTCTGGCCGGCCCCGTGTCCGGCGCGGGCGCGCTTGCGGTGGAAGGTCCCGGCACACTGGCGCTTTTCGGCGTGAACACCGCCTTCACCGGCCCCGTCGCTGTCACCAACGGCACGTTGCTGATCAACGACGAGGCGGCGCTCGGCGATGCCGTCGCGCCGCTGACCATCCATCCGTCGGGCGTCCTTGACCTTGGTGGAGCGACAAACAGTAGTTCCATCAAGATCGTCAAGCCCGTCACGGTGGCCGGCACGGTGGACAATTCCTCCCTCTACGGTCAGCATCATGCGTTCGGCGGATGCGTCACACTCGCCGCCGGTGCGCGATTCACCGGCTCAGAACGCTTCGATATCCGCGACGGCATACTTGATCTCGACGGTCAGGTGTTCACCAAAACCGGCGCCAACTCGGTTCAGATCGTCGGCACCACGGCAGTGACCAACGAGCCGTCCGGCACCGCGTTCAGCGTGCAGGCGGGCGAGCTGCTGTTCGCCGATTCCGTCACCTTCAGCGGCACCTCCGCCTCCACCGTCGAGGTCGCCGCTGCCGCGCGCCTGGCGGTCTATCTGGTCGAGCATCCGATCCCGTATAGCGTGCGCGCCGCCGCCGACGTCGCCCTGGACATCCACGACACCAGCAGCGTGCAGAACACCAACCTCAACATCTACGCGGGGCCGCTCCAGCTCGACGGCGACATCCGCGCCACGGGATTCGCCCATTCCCTGCAGTCGCTGCGCGGCCCCGTGAGCGGGACGGGCGGTTTGACCGCCGCCAGCGGCGAACTGCTGTTGGCGCACCCCGACAACGACTACAGCGGCCCGACCGTGGTCTCCAACGGCGTTCTGCGCCCGCTCACGCCCGCCGCGCTCTCGCCCGCGTCCGCCCTCATCGTGAAAAACGGCGGCACGCTCCGCCTGCTCTCGGCACCGACTTCAGCGGAAGGCTGGACCGACATGGATATCGCGGGTGTGCTCACATCCTCCGTTTTCCTCGACCCGACGGCCAGGCTCGGCATCGACACGTCGCTGCGCGATGTGACGTTGAATGCGCCGCTAGCCGACTTCACGCACGGTCTTGTCAAATACGGCACCGGAACGCTCGACTACCTCGTATCCGGATCGCTCGAATCGGGAGCGCTCATCGTCCGTGAGGGAACGTTAAACATCGGACCGGAGAGCGCACTTACACTGCCCGCGCCTGCGGCGGTCACCGTTGATTCCGCCTTCGGACAAACGGGGTACCTGAACATCGCCGGT
Source organism: Kiritimatiellia bacterium (assembly GCA_017999015.1). GTDB lineage: Bacteria > Verrucomicrobiota > Kiritimatiellia > RFP12 > UBA1067 > DUPH01. The sequence goes on along the minus strand of JAGOBZ010000037.1, from coordinate 2,989 downwards.
AGTGCTTCGCTAGCCACTGCGGATCTGGGACAGGGCACCAACCAGCCTGCCCTCTATGTGGGGAGTGCCGGTCGCGGCGTCGTCACCCTCACGAACACCGCTTCGGCTTCGGTCGGCCGCCTCGATGTCGGGCGCGAGAACGGTTCGGCCGGCATCATCCGGCTCGCAGCAGGCACGTTGCTGCACAGCCGCTCGGGCACCGGAAACACGGGTCTGGTCGGCGTCTACAACGGGTCGTACGGCTACATCCAGAACGACGGCGGCACGGTCACCAACAACGGCGATGCCGTCTTCGGCCTCGCCGCAGGCTCCTGCGGCATCTATCGCCAGACCGCCGGCGCTTTCGCCATGGCCGGCGGCACGGTCGCGCCCGCCGGGACGCAGGGCGGGTACTACGGAGGACTCACCTACATCGGCCGCAGCGGGACCGGTCACGCCTATGTCAGTGGCGGTTCCTTCGTGCAGTACGGCAACAACCAGATCCACATGGGTTCTCGCGACACCGTCAACGGCGGGCTGGCGGTGCTGACGGTCGACGGCGACGCCAGTGTCTCCGCCGATCGGATCGACTGCTGCGCCAACAATCCCGACTCGCGCGCCCTGATCAACCTGCTGGGCGGCACCCTCTCGCTGCGCTACATCTGGCGCTCAGCCCAGGCCGGCAATGCCGCCGCCGTCAACTTTAACGGCGGCACCTTCCGCGTGCCGAACAATCCCATGACGCTCTTCCAGGGCGGCGCGAGCTGCCTCATCTATCCCGGCGGCGGCACCATCGACACCGCCGGCCAGAACGCCACACCCGGCACCTCGCTGGCTTGCGCGCCCGGCATGGGCGTGGATGCCATCGCCCTCGGCACCCCCGGCTCCGGCTACCTCGCGCCGCCGCTGGTCACCCTTTCGGGCGGCGGCGGGACCGGCGCGGTCGCGTTCGCGGAAATCGATCCCGCCGCCGGCGCGGTCACCGCCATCCGCATCCTGAACCCGGGCGCGGGCTACTCCTCGCGCCCGTCCGTGGCGCTCACGGGCGGCGGCGGTAGCGGGGCTTCGGCCACCGTCACCCGTATCGCTCCGCAGACGGGCGGCGGCTTCACCAAGGCCGGCGCCGGCACGCTCACGCTCTCCCACCCCTCCTCCTACACTGGCCCCACGGCCGTTCGCGGCGGCACGCTCAGCATTGCGGCCGACGGCGCGCTGCCCGCCTCGCCGGTGACGGTCGGCGGCGGCGGCATCCCCGCCACGCTGTCGCTGAACAACCGCACCGTCACCGTGCCTTCCCTCGCGCTGGACGAGGGTGGACTCGTCATCGGCGGCATCGTCGCCACGCCGTCGATCATCAAAGATTCTCCCGGCGTCACCGATCTCGAAGTTCTGTGCGCCGCGCCGTCGGCCCTCACGCCGGGCCTCTACGCGGCGCAGATCGTGGATACCGGACTGACTTGGACGGCCGTGCAACAGCTCCCCCTGCCGCACGCCGCCGCCGAACTCGGCGCCACGCTCGCGAACACGCCGGCCAGCCGCTGGGCTCCCAACCACGCGGGCCTCTACGCCGGCTTTATCTGGAACCGCTCGCCCACCAACGAGACCTGGTCGTTCGCCGAATCGATCGACGACAACGCCCTGCTCGTGCTGGACGGCGAGGTTCTCTTCAATGACGCCCGGTGGGGCAGCACGACGGTCGCCACACGCACGGTCACCCCCGGCCCTCACGCCATCGAGCTGCGCGTCTACAACCACGGCGGGGTGGGCGGACCTGCGGCTCAGGACGGCTGGACCACCTCCGACTGGGGCTTCGGCGTCGACCGCCTCGGGCGCGGGCTGAAAGACACGGCCTGCTACGAGCGGCTCCTCGACCCCGGGGACGGCTCACTGCTCACCGTCAATACCAACGCCGCGGCCATCCGCGCCGAGGTCCGCCAGGGCACGCTGCGGCTCACCACCGGCGCCCGCCCCGGCCTGTATGCCGCTCAGTTCACTAACGTCGAATGGAGCACCACCTCGCCCGTCAACCCCCGCAACGCGGTTGAACTCGGCGCCACGCTCGCCAACTCCCCTAAGAGCCAGTGGACCGCCAAGCATCTGGGCATCTATACCGGTGTCATCTGGAACCGCTCGCCCACCAACGAGACGTGGAATTTCGCCGAGTCGATCGACGACAACGCCTGGCTGTCGCTCGACGGCACGGCGGTCATCAACAACGGCTCGTGGAACACGACCACGGTCTCGACCAATATCATCACCCCCGGCCCCCACGCCATCGAGCTGCGCGTCTACAACAACACCGGCGGCGCCGGACCTGTGGCCCAGGACGGCTGGACCGCCACCGACTGGGGCTTCGGCGTCGACCGCCTCGGGCGCGGGCTGAAAGATACGGCCTGTTATGAACCGCTGATCGACCCCGGCGACGGCTCGTTCCTGACAACGGGCTCCGTCGAGGGCGACCCGTTCCAGGACGTGCCCGTCGATGTCGCCCCGGGCGCAGCGCTCGATCTGAACAGTTTAGCCCAACGGGTGCAGCTCATCACCGGCGGCGGCACCGTCACCAACGGCGCCCTCGCGTCCGGCAGCGCGCTCTCGCCCGGCGGCGACGATGCCGTCGGCACGCTGACGCTGAGCGGTGTGGCCCTCGGTGCTGCGGTCTACCGCGTGACCCTTCGCGACGCAGGTGCTGACATCCTCGCCTTCACGCAGCCGACCGACCTTTCCGCGCTCACCCTCTTGCCTTCTGACGCATTTTCCCTCGTTGCCGGCGGCCGCGACTACATCATCGCCACGGCACCGTCGTTCACCGGCAACCGGCCCGCGCTGTCGGGCTTCCCGTCCCATTGGAAGGTGATCATCCGAGGCGGCGACCTGCATCTGACTGCCATCGGCGGCACGCTGTTTTCCATTCAGTAAACACAGATTGATGTTGCGGCCGGTGCAGGGCGGGTACGGCGGAGTGCGATTCAGTTTCATCGAAACTGAACCGCACCCGGTGTGGCGTAGGCGT
>JAGOBZ010000036.1 GCA_017999015.1 Kiritimatiellia bacterium | reverse complement strand
CGCATGCCAACGAGCAACCGGTCTGCGCTCAAGCTGAAGTACCTGTACGGCGGCGTTTCCCATTATCGCGCCAACGAGATTCTTGGCCCGCGCCGCATTCCGGACAACGAGATCTTCTTCATGCTGGAAGGCACGGCGACCTACAGCGCCAACGGGCAGAAGTATGTGGCGACGCCGGGCACGCTGATCCTGCCGAAGCCGGGGTTCAGAGAAACCTTCAGGTGGGCACCGTATCCGCGTGCGCGGCTGGCATACCTTCACTTCAACATCCTACGCTCGCCCTCGGATTGGCCCGACGCCAAGGGCTGGCCCGTGTTGGTCTACGACCCGCCCACGGTCGTCGGGCCACTCATGCAGTGCCTCATCCGGCAATTGTCGACCGTACCTCCGCGATCTTTGGCAACCCCCAGCCAACATATGACGCGGCTTCTCGAGGCCCTGCTGGGCGAAGTCCTTCTCGACACCGCGCCCCTGTCCGCCGCCACCAAGCCGGATTTCGTGCGGCCCGAACCTGTCGAGAGAGCCATCCACCGCATGCGGCAGGTCTTCAACCAGCAGCCGCCCAACGCCTTGACGTTGAGCGAGTTGGCCCTTGCTGCAGGCGTCACGCCGCAGCATCTGTCCCGTCTTTTCCGGTCCAGCCTCGACCTCACTCCGATGAGCATGCTGGGTCTCATGCGCCTGCAACTCGCCTTGGCGTTGCTGTCTCACACCACGCTGCCGGTTGGCGCGATCGCCGAACGATGCGGCTTCGAGAGCCCTTTTTATTTCTCGCGTCGCTTCACCTCGTGTTTCGGAAAGCCGCCCACCGTCGTCCGTAAGGCGCTACACAACGGCAAGCCTGCCCCGAAGATGCCGCTACCGCTCGACGTTTTGCCGCGCGTGTACTGGTGAAGCTCCGTGCAGCAGATGCGCAAGGTCATGGAAGCAGGATCTGTACAGGATGCGGCGAACTGGCAAGACGGGGAGCACGGGGAGGCTTCTGGCGGCCTTCCAGCCGCCCAAGAGCCTCAACGCCTACATCGACAACAACACCTACACGCGCCAGACCGCAGGTCGCCATCGCCAAGAGCCCGCTGGAAGGCCTCAACGTTCAACTCACAACGTTCAACGTTCAAGTTTTGTGCGGGGCGCAGGCGGCTCTTGCGGAAGATGACGGCCAAAAAAAGCATGACGGACGTGTCCGGATCCGCTCCTTACGCCTTCGGGAAGCCTTTACATTTGCGGCTGCGGACGAGGGGTGCCAAACTCCGTTCTTTATTCTCCCCCTCGATATATGGTAAAAAACAGGCGTCTTGACAACAGCGAACCGAGCACGGAGCGGCCATGACGGACCCCGAATGTGTTTTTTGCAAAATCATTGCCGGACAGATACCGGCCTACACCATCTATGAAGACGAGCACGCGCTCGCTTTTCTTGATATCGCCCCCTTTGAAAAGGGACACGTTTTGGTGGTCAGCAAACTCCATGCCGTGTACTTCACTGACCTGCCCGCCACATCGCTTTTCGGCCTGAGCCAGGCCGTGCAGCGGGTCGCGGCCCGGTTGCTTGAAAAACTGCCGTGCGACGGTTTCAACCTGGTGCAAAACAACGGTGCGTGCGCCACGCAGGTCGTGCCGCACGTCCATATGCATGTGGTTCCCCGCTGGAACGGCAAGCCCATCAACTGGATTCCGGGCACGTATGCCGACCCGGCCCAAGAACTTGTGGAACTTCAACAGCGTTTGACCGCGCCTTAATGTCCTTTCGCCCCCCTATCCCCCATGAACCCCTCGTTTCAAGAAGCTGTCATCGCAATTTGCAAGCAGGATGCGCGCTACCATCCCGATGCCTACGAGTTTATGGTCGAGGCGCTGGATGTGACCGTCAAAGAGATCAACAAACGTCAACCGGACCATCCCCGTCACGTCACCGGCAAGGAGTTGCTGGAGGGCATCAAAGAGTTTGCGCTGGACGAATTCGGCCCCTTGGCCTTCACGGTGTTCTCCGAGTGGGGCATCCATGCGACCGAAGATTTCGGTGAGATCGTTTTCAACCTGGTGGATGCGGGCCGCCTGGGCAAGACGGAGACAGACAGCCGGGATGACTTTAAGCAGGTGTACAGTTTCAACGAAGTTTTTGTGAAGCCTTTTGAACCGCATGCGGCGGCCCCGGGGCCGCGCGGTTCCGCCCGTCGCCGTAAACGTGAAGCGTAATCCCTATGCCCGTACTTGACCTTTCAACCCGACGTTTCCTGTTGCCGCCCATGCACCGGGAAGGGCGACGTTTCGTGTGGATCGCGGGGGTGTGTACCCTGTTGGCCACCCTGGCCTGGCCGCCCCTCTTCTTTGCAGGCCTCCTCTTGACCTACGGCGTTTTCCTTTTTTTCAGAGACCCGGAACGGGTTACGCCCGACGCCCCGCAGACGGTCTTCAGCCCTGCAGACGGCATCGTCTGCCTGCTGATGCAGGTGCCGATTCCCGCCGTCTTGGAGGCGGGCGCTCATCCTGTCTGGCGTGTCAGCGTGTTCATGAGCGTCCTGGATGTCCATGTCAACCGCATGCCGACTGCCGGCACCATAGTCAAAATGCACTACATTCCCGGAGCCTTCCTTAATGCTTCTCTGGACAAGGCCAGCGACGATAATGAACGGATGCTTTACCTGACGCGTACCCCCGCCGGCCAGACGCTCGCCTTCGTCCAGATCGCAGGACTTATCGCGCGCCGCATTCTCAGCTTTGTCAAGGAGGGCCAAGTTCTGGCCGCCGGCGAGCGGTTTGGACTGATCCGCTTCGGCAGCCGCGTGGATGTCTACCTGCCCCCCGGCGTAGAACCTTGCGTGCGCATCGGACAAATCATGGTTGCAGGCGAAACGCCGATCGCGCGGCTCTAAACTCTTTTCCGAGACTATCGTTATGGGAAAATTCAGGCTCCGCAAACGCAAACACAAGTCGCGCATCCAGCGCGAAATTCCAATCCGTACGATGATCCCAAACCTGATGACGCTTTTGGCTGCGGCCAGCGGCGTCACGTCAATCCGCTACAGTTGCCAGGAACATTGGCGGTCGGCCGTCATCGCGGTCATCATTGCCTGTGTGCTGGACGGGCTCGACGGGCGCGTCGCCCGGCTGCTGCGCGTCACGTCCAAGCTGGGCGCGCAACTGGATTCGCTCGCTGATTTCGTCAGTTTCGGCGTGGCGCCGGCCCTGCTGGTGTATTTCTGGATGATGCAGGTCGTTCCGCCCGAAAGTGTCGCCTATGCCTTCCGCGGACTGTTCTGGGCACTGGCCCTGTTCCATGCGATGTGTTGCGCATTTCGCCTGGCCCGGTTCAATATCATGTTGGATGCCGGCCCCACTCAGCCGTATTGGAGACACTTTTTCATGGGGCTGCCGGCGCCCGGCGGTGCTGGTATTCTGCTGACCCCCGTCATCTGGCAACTGCATACCGAGAGTACCGTCATTCAATCGCCATGGGTGGGCTGCGCCATGCTGATCATTTGCGGCATTCTCATGGCGTGTCGCGCTCCGACCATTTCCGCAAAACATCTGCGCATCCCAGCGAAACGGATGGTGCCGGTTCTGCTTTTCGTCATGTTTGTCATCGGCATGCTGGTCTCGCAATTTTGGTTGACCTTAGGCGTGATCGGCATCCTTTATCTCGCCTCGATTCCGATGTGTGGCGTCTGGTTCTTGCGGCTGCGCCGACGGTATGAGGCCCAACTGCCGCAGCCGACACAAGCTTGATCCCCGTCCAAGCTCGGGCCTGACGTGCCTTCATCAGTATGGCGTGCGGGAGCTTGCCCCACTTCCGCTTCCAAAGCGGCGGCAAGCCGCCGCACTCCAAAAAGAGCCCGACCCCGGCTTGTCGATTACTTCCGTTCCAGCAATCGATAGACGGTCCCCAACCGGCGCGCAAGCGCCGTCGCGCCGAGGGCGGTGTATCCTTCGGCCCAAGCGACTTCATCGGCGGCGGTGCCGTGTGCCCACACCGCCGTAGCGGCGGCCAAGTCCGCATGAAGCCCCTGCACCCAGAGCGCGCCCGCCATGCCTGCCAACACATCGCCCATGCCGCCGCACGCCATGCCCGGGTTGCCGGTGCGGTTGAGACGCGGCACGCCGCCCGGTGCGCACACCAGCGTGCCCGCGCCCTTGAGCACGACCGTAGCGCGGTAACGTTCAGCCAGACATTGTACCGCGCCCAGACGGTCCGCCTGCACCTCCGCCGCCGTAGTCCCGAGCAACCGCGCAGCCTCGCCCGGGTGCGGCGTCAGCAGGCGTTCCTGCCCCTCGCGCGGCTGCCACGCGCCCTCGGCCTGCAAAGCGGCCAACAGCGTCAGCGCGTCGGCATCCAGCAGCAGCCGGCCCGGCACCGTGCCGAGCAGATGCGCGACCACGCCGCGCGCCGCTGCCGACGTGCCCAAGCCCGGCCCGGCCACCACGCCGTCAAACCTTGAAAAATCGCCGCCCCACTCGGCCAGCGCCTCGCTCGAGAGCGCCCCGCCCTCTGCCGACAGCAGGCACACCATCGCCTCGGGGGTCCACGCGGCCGCCGCCGCAGCACCGGACGCCGGCAGCGCCAGCGTCACCAGGCCCGCCCCGCTGCGCAGCGCGCCGAGCGCCGCCAGCACCGGCGCATGCGCCAATCCTTCCGCCCCGCCGACGACGCAGAGATGGCCGAAGCGCCCCTTGTGCGCGTCCCAGGCGCGCGGCACGAAGGTCCGCGCCAGCGCGGGCCGCGTGATCAGCCGGCAGGGTTCTTCCACCGCCTCGCGGTCGCACAGGCCATCCGGAATGCCGATATCCGCCACCGTCAGGTGTCCGACCCGCCACGCCTGGGCGTCATTCATGAAGCAGCGCTTAGGCCGCGCGAAGGTCACCGTGACATCGGCATGCACCGCCGCCCCGGGCGTTTCGCCGGTATCGCCGTCCATGCCGGAAGGCAGGTCGGCGGCGACCACTGAGGCATGGGGCCGCATGCGGTTGATCCACAGGATCGCCTGTTCCGCCGCGCCGGTCGGGGCGCCGCGGCAGCCGGTTCCCAGCACGCCGTCAACGATCACGCCGTCGCGCAGCACGGTGCCTGAGCAGACGGCGACATCCTCTTGCCAACTCTGGGGCGAGGCCAGCACCACGTACGGCACGCCGGCGGTGCGCATCTCGTCCCACGCCTCGCGCGCCGCACCCTTGAGCGTCGCGGGCACGCAGGTCATGAGCACCTGCACGCTGAACCCCTCGTCAAACAGGCAGCGCGCCGCCACGCAGGCATCGCCGCCGTTGTTGCCGTGTCCGGCGATCAGCACCGCGCTGCGCGTACCGCGCAAGGCCGCCACGCGCGCCGCCACACGCGCCAGCGCCGTGCCGGCGCGCGTCATCAGCAGCATCTCAGGGATGTGCGCCTCAGCGACAGCCGCGCGGTCAGCCGCGCGCATCTGCTCGACGGTCAGGACGCGCATGACGCGCCTCCGCCGTTGCTGGCCGCCGTACGCCCGAAGCGTGCGACCACACGTTCAAACTGCTCGGCCGCACGCCGCACGAACAGGCGTTTGTCCTTGTAGCGTCCGGGATAGAACGCGCCCTTGAAGCCGGCCAGCACCAGTCGCTTAAAGCCGGCCAGATCCAGTGCACAGGCGTCGCTGACCAGCGCCAGCTCGCGGTTCAGGTCGGTATGCGAGACCAGCGTGTTATCGGTCGCAACGGCCACGGCCATGCCGTACTCGACCATGCGGCTGACAGGGTGATTGCGGATGTCACCCGCCAGCTCCGGAATCGTCTGGAGGTTGCTGGTGGGGCAGACCTCGATGGTGATGCGCATGGTGGCAATGTATTCGGCCAGCGCATCGGTATAGGCCGCCTTATCCTCTACGCCGCGTCCGCGCACACGGTCGGCATCAAAGAGAAAGGTGCCGTGGCCGATGCGCTCGGCATGGCAGCGGACGATCGCGGCGTAGATCGATTCCGGCCCGTACGCCTCGCCGGCGTGGACGGTCTTGCGCAGGAAATGGCGGTGCGCCTCTTCATAGGCGGCATCGTGGTGGCCCGCCGGATATCCGGCCTCCTCGCCGGCCAGGTCAAAACCCATCACCGGCACACCGTGGCGGTCGCGCGCCACCACGGCGGCGTGCACGGCCTCGAGCGAGGCGGTCGAAACCAGATCCTTGTGGGCCATGCCGGGCAGCAGATCCAGCAGGTTGTCGAAATACGCACCCATGCCGCGCGTGAAATTGCGCATCGCGCAGCAGATGATCGACCATTCGAACGGGATGTCCTCACCCTGCAGCACGGCGGGCAGGGCATTGTGCCGGCGCGCGGCACGGGCCAGGCCGTCGCCCACCGCTTTGAGTGCGCGCACGCAGGCGTCGCCGGTCGGCACCAGCAATTGCGGGGCGAAACGGACCTCGATGTAGCGGACGCCTTGCGCGGCCGCGTCCTCGGCCAGTTCGAACGCCGCGCGCTCCATCGCCTCGAACGAGCGCAGCACCGCGCAGGTGTACCGGAAGCCGGCGAGGTATTCGGGCAGGTCGCGATAGACCGGCTTGAACACCTGCTCGTTGAGCCCCTCGACCTCATACGACGGCAACGCGACACCCTGCTCACGCGCCAGTTCGATGAGCGTCGAAACGCGCATCGAGCCATCGAGGTGGGTATGCAGATCGCTTTTGGGGACTGCCTGGATCATTTCGCGCGCAATCATGAAACGTCTCCCTTCATCACGCCGAGGCCGGCACCAGCTCAGGCCGCCACTGGCTGAGGAAGCAGACTGCGTAACCCCTGAAAAAATAGGTGTACGGCAGCAGGAGCACCGCGTTCAGAAAGGGCAGCAGCAGCGGGATAAAACCGACGCAGCAGGTCAGCAAGCCTGCGGCCAGGATAACAAAACCGGCGCAGACCGCGCAGGCCATGCCGCAGCAGAGGTAGCCCAGCACAGCGAAGGGATATTGATTGCAGAGCGAGAAAACCGCCAGCCAGGCGCGCGAGGCAGAAACGCCGTGCCAGTACATGACCGGCACGACGAAAGCCTTGGTCAAGTGCGCGATCACCTGTACCACCATGCCGAGCAGCGCGGAGACCGTCACGCAGGCGATAGCCGGTTTGACCAATGAAGCATGCCACTGGTAACCAGCAACGACATACGGACGCACCACCATGCCATAGCCGAATGCCGCCGTGAGCGCAAAGAGCAAGGCGGCGATCAGAAAGAAGTAGACGCGCCAGACAAACAGTTCGCGTCCTGCGGCGCGCGAGGCCCACCAGCACTGGCTGACCGGCGCATCCGGCCGGTACCAGCGATGCAGGAACATGAAATCGCCGCGCGAACGCAGGCGGCAGAACAGCAGAGCCAGTGCCAGGGCAATCAGCATGATCGCAGCACCAAAAAACAGTTTGGGGGTATCGGACAACACCGCGAAACCATGACGCAGTGCGCTGTCAACCTGCTGCTTGAGCGACTCGGCCGACGCAGCGCCGGCCCGGTTGAAATTGGGCATTGAGGACTGCCTCCCGATATAGGCGAGCCATGCGCAAAAACCGATGCTGAACCAACGCGTGACATCGAACCCCCGGAAGAGGACCTTCGTCATGCGTTCAAACGCCTGCGCGGCGGCGGTGAAGCCAGAGGGCCGAGCACCAGGCGCACCGGTCAGCGGAACATCGGCAAGCGTCGCGTGATTCGGCAGAAACGGTGTTTCTTCGAGCTTCGGCGAGAAAAGTTCCGGAACCTCGCCGGCCGGTCGCCACACGTTGCCGAAGGCCGGCTGCCACACCAGGTCGGACGGCTGCAGGGCCCCCGAGGCCGCGCGTGCGCGCAGCTCGTCGAACCCGACAGGCCCTTGCTGCATGCCCGCCTCCGCGTAGTACCAGACCTTCTCCATGTGATCCCCCCTACTCTCTTCTTCACTCAGTGCGCAGCGAACCGGTCAACGCCGCGACCGCGTTCATGCCGTGCCGGCGCAGATACGCCTCGATGCCCTCCAACACACGCATCGGCGTGGTCGGATCGATAAAATTCGCGGTGCCCACAGCGACAGCCGAGGCGCCCGCGATCAGGAATTCGATCGCCTGCTCGGGACCGACAATGCCGCCCATGGCCAGCAGCGGCACACGGGCCGCCTGCGCGGCCTCCCACACCAGCTTGACCGCGACCGGGTGGATCGCAGGCCCTGAAAGCCCTCCGACCTTGTTCGCTAAGACCGGACGCCGTGTCTCGATGTCGATCACCATCGCCGGCAGCGTGTTGATCAAGGCCAGCGCATCGGCACCGGCCTCCTGTGCCGCGCGCACGAAAAGTTTGATGTCCGGCACGTTCGGCGCCAGTTTGGGCACCAGCGGCAAGCGCGTGGCGCGGCGCACGGCCGCGACAAGCGAAGCCACGGTCCGCGGGTCAGTGCCGAAGGCGTGTCCGCCCTCCTTCACGTTAGGGCAGGAGATGTTCAGCTCGAGGCCGGAAACGCCTTCGACCTCGCTCAGGCGGCGGGCCACTTCGGCATACTCCTCCTCACTGGTGCCCCAGATATTGACGATCACCGGCACGCCGGTCGCGCGCAGGAACGGCATGTAGTCGCGGGCAAAACCGTCCACGCCGGGGCCTTGCAGGCCAATCGCGTTGACCATACCGCCCGGCACCTCGACATGCCGCGGCAGGCGGTTGCCGGGCCACGCCTGCAGGCGGATGCCTTTGACTGTGATCGCCCCCAGGCGGGTCACATCGATCAGTTCGGCGTACTCTTTGCCATATCCGAACGTGCCGGACGCGACGGTCACCGGATTTTTCATCCGGATGCCGCCCAAATCGACTTGCATATCCAGGTCGCTCATGCTGTCCATCCGCTCCCCCGCCAACGCCCGATTACCAAACGATTTCGCGCGCCTCGAAGATGGGACCGTCGTGGCAGACGCGCCCGATCCACTCCGTACCGTCCGCACGCCGCAGCGTCTGCACGCAGGCCAGGCAGGCGCCGACCCCGCACACCATATGCTTGTCTAGCGAAAGCCAGCCGCGGCAGCCCGTCTGAACGGCGCGTTCGCCGACAGCCCGCAACAAACCATCCGGGCCGCAGGCAAACAACTCCGGCATCACACCCGCCTCGCGCAGGCGCGCCAATTCGCGGTCCAGCGGCACCGTGACCAGGCCGGCCTCGCCCAGCGAGCCGTCCTGAGTCGCCACGCGCACCGTCCAGCCCAGCCGCTCGAAATCCGCCGTGGCCAGCACGTCATCGGCGGTGCGTCCGCCGATCAGCACGACGCCCTTGACGGGCAGGAGTCCGGCCAAGAAGGAGAGCGGCGCAACCCCGTACCCGCCGGCCACCAGCAGCGGCAAACCTTGCGGCGCGAGCGGGAAGCCGTTGCCGAGCGGGCCGATCACCTGCAACGTATCGCCGGGCACCAGCCGATTCATTTGGGCGGTGCCGCGGCCGACGGTCTTATAAAGCAGCTTGAGGATCGAACCCTGCGCGCCATAGATACTGAACGGGCGGCGCAACGCGACCGGCTCCAGCCCGGGCACGCGCACGTGCACAAACTGCCCGGGCTGCGCGGCTTCGGCCACGCCCGGCGTCTCCACATCCAACGCCCAGTACCCCGCCTTCAACGGCGTCTGGCCGATCACACGGCCTGTCACATCCATCATCATTGAAACGCTCCGTCTCACTGTTGTGCGCCTGTGCCGGGGCCCACCACCTCCTGCAAGGTCGGCGGCACGGGCGGTCCTTGGGGGGCGATCTCGTTCTGCGCACCGATGAAATCCGCCCTCGCATGTACGCGCTTGATCTCCGCGTTGACGATCGCGGCGGTCTCCATCTGCCCTTCCTGCGTCAACTTTTTCTGCAGCTCCTCCAGTTTCTTGATGTGCTTCAACGTCGTGCCGACCACGCTCTCGGCGCGGCTGCGGCGCAACTCCTCATTCATCAGCATGTGTTTTTTCTGCATGTCGGCGAGCCCTGCCGGCTGCAGCACCACATGACGCGGCGTGATCGCACGGTCGGCTTCAAAGCGCATGGACTCGTCGCGCACGCTCTCCCAGCCGCCGTAGTCGCCGGCGCGCTGGAATTTATCCATCAGTTCGGCAAGAGCCGCGACATACTTGTCCGGCCACTCGGCCAGTTTTTGGCCTGCGGCTTGTTCCACTTTGAGCAAGGCATTCTCGAAGTCCGCGCGCATGTTCGCCAGTTCCTGCACCCGGTTCTCCATCGTGGCGGCGAGCAACACTTGGGAGGGCGTCTCGGCATCGGTCGGCCCGGCGGCGGCCGCGGCGGCCATCACCGCCTCAGCGGCCAGATGGCCCGGTGCGCCGCGCGCGCGCCGGATCTCCGCGTTCACAGCCGAGGCGAGATCCATCTGGCTCTGCTGCGTGTAAGTCGTCTGCATGTCGGTCAGCTCATTAACGTATCGTTTGCAGAGCGAGACCAGCTTGCGGCTGTGCAGCAACTTCTGATCCGACAGCATCTGGCGGTATTTGCCCTTGAGCGCCGTCAACTCGGCCAAATCGCCGCCGTTTTGATCATCGATCTGGCGCGCCTCGTCGAAGCGCTTGCGCTCCTGTTGCGCCACAGCCCAACCTTCGAAATCACCGGCCATGCGCCGACGCTCCATCAGCAGTTCCAGTTCGCGAAGATACTCGACCGGCCACGCGCGCTGAAACACGGTCTGCGCGTTTTCGATCTCGGCAAGCTGTCGCGCGTATTCGACCTGCTTGGCCTTCAGCGCTTCCGGCAGGGGTTGCTCCTCAGCCGGGAGGGGGGCAGGGGCCGACCCCGAGGCGAAGGCGGCCGCCAGCGCCGCCGGCTCGTTCAGCCAGAGCCGCGCGTAACGCTGCAGCGGCGCAGCCAGGACACCGCGTTCGTAGGCGAAGAGCCCTGGGCGGAAGAAGACACGAGGCCCCGGCCCGAAACCGCCCTTGGCGGCACGGATCGCAACCGGCAGGGACAGGAGATAGAGCAACGCGATGCCGACGACAGCGACCGCGACGATGCGCACATCGGCCATAAGATTGTGGCGACGGATCGCGCGGCGGATCGACAGGACATCCGGGTGGTCAGGTGCGACTTCACGCAGCAAGTCAGCGCAGATCCGTGAAGCGGCGGACCACTCACGCTCTTTGAGCGCTTTGCGGGCACGCAGCAAGTCACGTTTGAGCGTCAGTTCAGGGATCTGCCGTTTCTCTTCCTCAAAGGCGTTCTTGTCTTCAGAAAGCTCTCGATACTGATCGATGAAAGCGGCGGCACGTTCGAAATTCTCGGCGCGCAACTCCATCGGAACTTGTTCTTTCAATTGCTCGCGACGGCGGATACTCTTTTCAGCCTGGTCGCGCAGGCTGACCACTTCGGCGAGAAACCGCCGCCCCGAGGGACCCGCCGGCTCGAACCCGTGGACGCGACCTGCCATGGAGGCCACCCGCTCAAAACGCTGCTGATCGATCGCCTCGCGCATCTTTTTAAGGAGCAACAGGACCGATTCATACGCGCGCGCATCCGCCCCGCAATTGCCGCAATACTGTACGCCGACAAAGGTTTCGGCACCACATTCGGGACAACCCTCCGATCCGTCCCAACCGCACTCCGCGCAAAATTTGATCGCGAGCGGATTGACGGCATCGCACCACTTGCAGCGCCAGGTGGTTTTGACCGTGGGGGTCTCGACGCGCGTCTTGGTCTGGATATGGTGCAAGGCCTCATTGAAGGCGACAGAAGATTGCCAGCGCTGCTCGCGATCAGTGGCCAGCGCCTTGACCACGACATCGCGCAGCGGCACCGGCACGTCCTGCTCGCGGAAATAACGCGGATTCTGGCCGGTGATCGCGAAATAGAGCAGCGCACCCAGCCCATACACATCGGCGCGCTCGTCTGAGAGGCTGGCGTCCGACTCCTGCTCCGGCGCACCGTACCCCAACGACAGCAGCTTCTCGCCCGGCACGGTGAGCTTGGACTCCTCCTTGCGCATCAGGCGCGCCAGACCGAAATCCACGATCTTGGGCTCATTGCTCTTGTCCAGCAGCACATTGCTCGGCTTGAGATCGCGGTGGATCACGCCGCTGGCATGAGCGTAGGCGACGGCGCGCCCGATTTTCAACAAAAGCTCGACCGCCTCGTCAGTCGAAAGCTGGCCGTGCCGCGACACGTACTGTTCGAGCGTGAGGGGCGGATTTGGCTGTACCAGACCGCCCGCAGAGGCCTCTTTCTTGACATCGGTCTCGTCCGGACCGGCCACGTACTCCATGACGATGAAAGGACCGTCCTCGTCCTCGCCCAACGCATAGATATGGACGATGTGCACGTGGCTGAGCGTGGCGACCGCCCGTGCCTCGTGCAGGAAGCGCTGACGCAGCGAGGGGATGGACTGAGCCTGGCTGTTGAGGCGCTTGATCGCCACAAAACGCCCGAGGCGGCGGTCGCGGGCGAGATAGACCACGCCCATGCCGCCGTTGCCGATCTTGCTGTAGATCGTGTACTGATCAAACAACTTGTCGTTGCGCGGCTCGTCAAACACCGGCTCATCCGACGCCCCGATCCGAACGGTCGGCGGTTCTGAAGACGAATCAGGAATAAGGCGTTCTGTCGGCGGAACCTGAATTCTGGCTGTATTATCCTGCTGCACACACACTCCTAAGCCATACGGCCAATAGCACCTATTTTGAGGGCGCAAAACGAACGAAACATAGTTTTTGCAGTATACACTTAGCCCCTGATCCCGTCAAATCACGCATCTTTACTCGATCACCACATCCGCGACGACCGGGAAATGATCGGACGGATAGAGCTGATTTTCTGAATCATCAATCGTTGCGTGGGAGAGAACATGGATACCGGCTGAAACAAAGATGTAGTCAATCGGCTGGCCTTCAGGATGTGCAACGTACTTAAAACCTGAAAACGTTTTGATCGGCCCGGCATGGGGCGTCCGGGAAATATCAAAGCTGTCGCGCAGATTGGCGGTGGCGATCAAGTAAGGCCCGCCTGTCGCTTGCGGATCTTTCGGCCCGGCACGATTGAAGTCCGCCTGCACGACCGCCGTGTCGGCAGGGCGCTTCTCGGGCATAGCGTTCATGTCGCCGGTCAGGAGCACCGGCCTTCCCTGCGCATATCGCGCCATGCGGGCCAAGATCAGCGCCATGCCGTTGCGCCGCGCCTCCTTGCTCATGTGATCGAGATGGGTGTTGAAGCATACGAAGGTCTTGCCGGTTTTCAGATCCTTCATGTCGGCCCACGTGCAGACGCGCGGGCAGGCGGTCGCCCACGATTTCGAGCCGGGC
The DNA here is from genome assembly GCA_017999015.1 of Kiritimatiellia bacterium. Lineage (GTDB taxonomy): Bacteria > Verrucomicrobiota > Kiritimatiellia > RFP12 > UBA1067 > DUPH01. The sequence goes on along the minus strand of JAGOBZ010000036.1, from coordinate 385 downwards.
ACCTCGGGTGTCTCTGAGAGCCAGAAAGTGCCGCTTTTCAATACCTCGAAACGTTCCTTCTTATAGAATATGCACGAGTGCTCTCCCCCTCGCATGCCGTCCTCGCGCCCGACACCGACGTACGCCCACGCCGCGCCCATGCGCGCCAGCATGTCGTCGATCTGATTCGCCTGCGCCTCCTGCAAACCGATCAGGTCAAACCCGCGCTTGGCGATCAGCGCACACACGCGGTCCACGCGGCAGGTCCACGAATTCGGCGGTCGGTCGGCCGGCTTGGCCACGCTGGCGCCGGCCAGCCGGATATTGAAGGTCGCCATACGGAAAGGCGACGTTTGCGCCGCAGTCTTCGGCGCGAGCGGCGCGTAGAGGCCCGTCGTCCCCATGC
>JAGOBZ010000474.1 GCA_017999015.1 Kiritimatiellia bacterium | reverse complement strand
TTACTTATTACTTCGCTCTTCCAGCGGTCCGTCATCCGCAAGTTTGCCGTCACGCAGAATCAGTAGCCGGTCCGCCATGCCGGACGTGAGCTGGCGGTGGCTGGTGAAGAGAGCGATGCGCCCGTGACTGAGACGGGCAAGCGCCTCAAAGGCTTCGCGTTGCGCCGCGCTGTCCAGCGCGCTGGTCGGCTCGTCGAGAATGGTGAGCAGCGCGGGACGCAGGAAAGCACGCGCCAGCGCGATCTTTTGCCACTGGCCGATGCTGGGCTCGATGCCGTCGTGAAGCCAGCGCCCGAGCCTCGTGTCGAGCCCCTGCGGCCAACTCCTGAGCAGGGGCTCAAGGCCGGCGTCACGCGCCGCGCGTTCGATGTCCGGAGAGCTTTCCGGTGTTTCGGGATGGCCGATTCGGATGTTGTCGCGCAGGGTGAACTGGTAGTGGTTGAAGTCTTGGAAGAGCGCGCCGATGCGCCGGCGCCAAGCCTCGGGATCAAACTTCCGGAGGTCGGTGCCGTCGGCCAGGATACGTCCGCTGTCGGGGTCATAGAGGCGGCACAGCAGCTTGACAAGCGTGGACTTGCCCGCGCCGTTCGGCCCGGCCAGCGCGATCCGCTCGCCGGGACGGAGGGTGAAGGAAAGGTTGCGCAGCGCCGGTTCGGCGCATCCGGGATAGGTGAAGCTGACGTTTTCGAAGGTGATGCCGCGGTGGAGGACCGCAGGGACCGGCACCGGGTGTTCGGGCGCGCCGACGCGGCGCGGCTGATTCAGGAGTTCCTCGAAACTCTGGAGGAACAGGGCATCCTCGAAAAGCGCCGACACCGCATTGAGCAGGGCGGTTACGGCCTGCTGGCCGCGCTGAACCGACTGCACGCAGAGCACGAGCGCCCCGACCGTGACGGCGCCGGCCAGCAGGCGCGAGGTCATCCAGAGCAGGATCAGGCCGGTGACGACAAGGCCGATAAAGAGCCCCAGCGCCTCCCGCGTCAACACGAAACGGCGCCAGGCCACGCGCGCCTCGCGCAGCCGGGCGCGGGCGGCTGTGAAGCGGCTGCGGCAGAAGTCGCCATGCCCGTACAGGCGGATCTCCTTGGCGCCGGCGTTGTCGGTCATGACCGAGTGAAAGTAGGAGGCCTGACGGTCAAGCGGCGTGAGGCTTTTGCGCCACTCATAGAAGCGCCGTGTGCGGTCGAGTTTGAACAGGAGCACAGGCAAGGCGCTGAGGCCGAGCAGCAGCGGCAGCCAGGGGGTGAAGCTGGCCAGGATGACGAAGACGCCGCTGATGCCGATCACGCTGTGCAGCAGTTGGCCGAGTCCGGCCAGCAGGCGTGTGGGCCGGTCGAGCGCCTCTTCGCGCGCCATATAGAGGCGGTTTTGGTCGTCGGGGTTTTCAAAAAACGCATAATCAGCGTGCAGCAACGCGCCGTGCAGCAGGTCATAGATGCGGTCGGTCACCGCGATGGCGTGGAATTCGGCGATCCAGGAGATGAGCAGACGCACGGCGGCGGACAGCGTCAGGCAGAGCGCGCCGGCTGCGACCCAGAGGGCCAGCGCCCGCAAATCAGAGTCGGCTGTCAGGCGGTCTACCGCGCCGCACCATGTGAAAGGATCATGGCCAGCGCTGCTGAAATGGCGGGTGGCGCGGTCGATCACCTGTTTCAACGCCACCAAAGTGCCGAGCGGCAAGAGAGCCTGCAGCACGATCAGCGCCGTGTGCCAGAACGCGAGCCGCCGGTCGCTGAGCCAGACCAGCCGCACGGCGCGCGCGAGCGTGGCAGGCAGGATGGAGAGCCGGCGGGTCATGCGCGGCCGCCGCGGTCAGGCCTTGGGGCCTTCCACCTTCTCGGGCTCTTCCCGCTTGATGTCATCGACGATCTCCTTGACCTTCTCATTGGCCAGTTTCTCGCCTTCATCCTTGCCCTTTTTGAATTCGCCCAGACTGCGGCCCAATGAACGCGCCAGGTCGGGCAGTTTTTTCCCGCCGAAAAGAATCAGCACGATCACCAAGACAACGATCAGCTCCGTCGGGCCCACATTGAACGGAGAAAAACACAATGGCAACATCATAGTCACAACCTCCCGAAAACTCAGCCTCTGTAATGCTTTGAGATCGCGCGCCTGGCCTCGAGATCTGCCTCGCGGCGTTTGATCGTTTCGCGTTTGTCCTCTTGTGCCTTGCCGCGGCAGATGCCCAGTTCCACTTTTACCAGCCCCTTGGGTGACAGGTAGAGACGCAACGGGATCAGCGACAAGCCTTTCTGCTCCGACATCGCCTGCAGTTTGCGGATCTCACGCTTGTGAACCAGCAGGCGGCGGGTTCGCAGCGAATCATGGTTGAAGCGGTTGCCGAACGCATAGGGGGGGATCATCACCTGGTTCAGGAATAGCTGTCCGTTTTTCACTTGGGCATAGGAGCCCGTCAATCCCGCTTCGCCGTTCCGCACGACCTTAACCTCGGTGCCGACCAACTCGATGCCTGTTTCCAACCGTTCGAGGACAAAATAATCGTGCGTCGCCCTGCGGTTGACCGTCAGATTGCCGCCGTTTCTTTTTTTGTCCTTTCCGCTCATGTCCGGTTCATGCCAAAGCCGCCGTGCAGGGCGGCGTTTACTCCGACCACCGCGAGTGCGCCGCTTCGGCCCGGGCGATCGCGCTGAAATCGACTTCGGCGATCAGCAGGCCCTCAGCGATTTCGCGAAGGGCGATGTCCGACTTGTCCTCATCCGCCGAGAGCGGCTTCACGAAAGGTCTCTCGCCCATATTGAGCTGACGGACACGTTTGGAAACCAGGTTCACGAGAACCGGAACGCTGGGGACCCGGACCCTCGCTTTTTCAATCAGTTCAACATTCACGAAAATGCCTCCAATGGTTAAACAAGACAGTATAGGGGCTTTGGCCGCCTCCGGTCAATGTGGAGTTTTTGCGGAATGAAAATCCGCCACGCTGCGAGCTGGGCAACGCCTTT
>JAGOBZ010000473.1 GCA_017999015.1 Kiritimatiellia bacterium | reverse complement strand
GTTCCCAGTATTTCTCGTTGTTCGGATCGGCGCGGGCCCACTCCTTGTTGTACGGCAGCAGGCAGATGCCAATGCCGCTGTCCACCGGCATTTCTATGCCCGTCACGGTCCGCGCCTCGTCCGAGCAAAGGAATCGGACTGCGGCGGCGATCTCCTCGGGAAAGGACTCGCGTCCGGCCGGGTAGCGCGACCGGCGCGCGGCGACCTCCTCTTCGGACAGTTTGTCCCAGCGGTCGCTGCGGATCGCGCCGGCGATAATGCTGTTGACGCGGATGCCCTTGTGGCCGAGCTCAAGCGCCAGGCAGCGCACCAGTCCGCCGATCGCAGCCTTGGATGCCGTGTAGCAGACTCTTCCCGGAATGGATTTCAGGGCGTGCACACTGCTGACAAACACCATCGCGCCGCCCTCCGGCATGAGTTTCGCCGCCTCCTGTGCCCCGAAGAAGGTCCCGCGCGCGTTGGCGTTCATCACGGCATCCCAGTCCTCGGGCGTGGTGTTCAGGACGGAAAGCCCCACGCCCAGGTTTGCCGCATTGGAGACAAAGGCGTCCAGCCGGCCGAACCGCGCGCGGATCTCATCGAACGCCGCGCGGATGTCCTCGACACGGGCCGGATCCATCGCCACGCCGAGCGTTTCGATGCCGGCGTACTCGCGCTTCAGCGCGGCGGCCGTCTCGCGGGCGGCCGCGCCGTCGCGGCTTGAGACCGTCACAGCCCAGCCTTCCGCCGCGAAACGCCGCGCGATGGCGAGGCCTGTGTTGCGCACAGCGCCGGTTACGAAAATGCTCTTTCTGTTTTTCATGCGTTTACCTTTCAACCCGTTTCTTCTCGAAGAGGAACAGATAGGAGAAGAGCATGACAGCCGCCGCAACGACCAGCACGCCCCCCATCGAAGCGAAGCCGATTTCGAAACCGGCCACGCCGTAGCGGTGCGAGAGAACCCCGATGACGAGCGGCGCGAGGGATCCGATGAGATAAGCGAAAAGGTTGAGGAAGCCGACCGCCGACGAGCGGCTCTCCGGCGGCACCACGTCGAAGACGGACGTAATCGAGTTGGCCTGAAAGAGTCCGCGAACGATGCCCCAGCCGATGAGCGCGATCCAGACCAAGCCGAGTGATGACGTCCGCCCAAAGAGCAAGAACAGCGGCGCCCCTGCGAGGAGCGTGATGATCTGGAGTCCCAGCCTGAACCGGGGATGGCGGCGCACGAAGAAATCCGTCACGAAACCCGCCCCGAGGACAGCCGCCATCGCTGCGAGGTTGGGCCCGAACATAACGCCGCGCCCCGTTTCACCGACATCGAGCGCGAACTTCGTGGCCACAAATTTCGGCGCCCACGCCATGCAGGCATCGGCGACGAACGTCAACGCGACATAGCCGGTTCCGGCGCAGAGCGCGGCACCGTTCCCAAAAAACGCCTTCATGCCGTCCAGAAGACTACTTTTCGGCCCGGCACCGTCACTGCCCCCCGTCTCGCGTCCGAAGACGAGCGCGAACGCCACGCCGACTATGGCCGTCATTCCGCCGAAAATGAAATAGACGCTGCGCCAGCCGCCAAAAGCACTCAAAATGACGCCGACGAGCAAACCGGAACTCAGCATCCCCACGTACATGGCGCCTTGGTGGGTCGAGAACGCGATGGTCCGCGTCTTCTTATGCTCGCTCGCCATGAGCGCGTACGCGGACGGGGCGTAAAGCGTCTGAGCGGCGGTCATGCCGAAGGACCGGAAGAGGAGAAATCCGGCAAGCCCGCCGGCCAGACCCGTCAGCGCGGCCAGCACGCCCCAGAGGATGATGGACACCGCAATGATGCGCCCCCGCGGAAAGCGATCGCCAAGCAGCCCGGAAAACGGCATCGCGCACGCCAGCACCCAGTACATCGCCATGTCGACAAATCCGATCTGGATATCGTTCAGACCGGTCTCCTGCTGAATCGGAATCACCAGCAGACCGAAAAGCTGGCGGTCGGTCATGTAGAAAAAAAACGCCAGCGAGAGAAACGCGAGTGTCACCCATTTCTTCATTCGGTCTGTCTCCCCCTAAAACTTGAACGTTGAGCGTTGAGCGTTCCCCCTCGCTCATTCGCGGCGCAAGCCGCGCGGCGGGCTTGCCTCTTGGTTGCTTACCGCCATCCAGTATACAAGAGGGATGGCGACCAGACTTAACAAATACGAAGTAAATATTTTATCGTTTGCGAATCCTCTCCGCATCTGGTAAAAGGGCGTCTCAGATGAAGACCGTGCTTTACGTCAAGCATTCCGAAAAGTTTTCCGACCGTCGAAAGCTCGCCGGCGTATCCGAGTACGCCCGTGCACAGGGTTGGAATCTTCAGGCTGTCGAAAAAGTGGAGCGGACGGATCATTTGACAGAGCTTCTCCGCCTCTGGAAGCCATCCGGCATCATTGTGAACCAGAGCGCCGGCACGAACAGGATACCTGTTGCCCTTCTGGTCGACGTCGCCACCGTGTTTTTCCATTATCCGATCGAGGATGGCGTTCCGCGTGAGAACTGCGTCTTCAACGACGCAAAGGAAACGGCCGCGATCGCGGCGCGGGAGCTGTTGACGCTCAACCTTGGCCAGTATGCGTTTGTCGGTTGGGACAAACCCGTCCCCTGGTCCGAAAGCCGCAAAGCGGAGTTCGCGCGGATCATGACGCTGCACGGCAAGAACGTTTCGATCTTCGCGCCCAACCCAAAGGATCAGAGGTCGGACCGGCTGGCCGCCACCCTGAAAGCGTGGCTGAAAAAGATTCCGAGGCCGGTCGGCGTCTTCGCCGCAAACGACCGGATCGCCGGGGCAGTCGTGAACGCCTGCAATCTCGCGGAGCTGTCCATCCCGGGCGATGTCGCCGTGATCGGCGTCGACAACGACGAAGAGATTTGCGAGGGGACACACCCGACACTCTCCAGCGTCGGGATCGACTTTTTCGCCGCCGGACAACTTGCCGCCGAGACGCTTGACAGGCTGATGT
>JAGOBZ010000472.1 GCA_017999015.1 Kiritimatiellia bacterium | reverse complement strand
GCCCAGCACCGCCGTGATATCCACTCCGGCCCCTCGGATCAGGGAGACCACAAACAACACAATCAGCAGAAATTTGAATCCCTTGGAAAACGCGCGCGCCTTGTCCGCGCCCAGTTTACGGGAAAGTCCGGTATAGAGCAGGCGCGACAGCAGAGAAGAAACCCAAACGCCGAAAATCAACCAGGCGCAGATACCCAGGAAGGGCAACGCATAATCAGTCAGCGCCGCATTCAGCTTGGAGGTGTTTACAGTCACAGGCCGTCATCCTGTCAAAAGGGTTGCTTGAATATGGCATCGGCGATCACGCGCGCCGTGAGTCCGGCCGAAGGCGCCACGCGCGGCTCGGAGATGAGCTTCGCCCCTCTGGCCTGCTCGGGTGCCATTCGCCCGAACGTGACCGATGCCGGAAAAATACTGCCTGTGTAACCCAGGCGGCATTCATTGGTCCACAGCTTCCCGTCCGCAGTTTGATACACGCTCATGTGCCGCACGCTCAGCAGAAGCTGTGCGAAAACCAAAGCCTCGTGGGTGTGGTTCTCAATCAATACGGGGCAGATGGCGCGTCCCTCCACATCGGTCAGGTCCGCCGTCTCCTGTCGCGCCCGCGTGGTTAAAGCATAGCCGATCTCGCCCTCCTCTGAGGGATGGCCGAACCATGTTTTGGATAGCAGAGCGGTCGGGTAGTCGCCTAATTCAATGCGTCGAGGCGTCTCGGCCTGCACGCGCACCCACACAGGAATCGTCACGAAAAAGAGGCCTTTGTGACGCGGCGCGATCTCGATGCGCCCTTCTGGGCGGCTCACCACCGACCGGTCCGGCAGCACCGGCACCAACCGCACCGCAGCGGCATCTGGCGGCGTGACGAAACGCTGCCATTCAACGCGGGACGGCTCCGGGCCGCACGCGCGCAGTGACGCAAATTCGTTCTGTGCCTCGTGCCGGAACGCCGTTTGCCAGCCCTGCGGTATCCGCTGCAGCCACAACCTCAACTGCGCCATCGCGCAGGCGTAGGTCACGCCGACCTCACACGCATACTGGTTCCAATCGAACTGCATGTCATGAGTATAGCAAATCCACTGCGTGTCGCACATCGTTCAATTTCTTCCTCGTAATCTTAAAGGTAGAACTTAAAGCATGCTGAGTGTTGCGCAAACGAGTACCAATGTGAGAGAGTGTTCCAATGAGACGGAAGAAACAGAGCCCCGAAACGAAGATACCGACAGCCACCGACGCGATTTTGGAAAGCATCTCAGATGGTGTGTTCACGGTGGATGACGGGTGGCGTGTGACTTCGTTCAACCGGGCGGCGGAGAAGATCACGGGCGTGTCGCGTAGGGAGGCTATCGGCCGTCCCTGCGCGGAGGTGTTCAGGTCCAGCCTGTGCGGAGCGGAGTGCGCGCTGCAGAAGACGCTGAAAACGGGGCGGCCGGTCATCGGCAAATCCGCGTACATCGTCAATGCCGATGGTGATCGGATACCGATCAGCATTTCGACGGCGGTGCTCAAGGACGAACGGGGCAAGGTCATCGGCGGGGCGGAGGTTTTCCGCGACTTGTCGGAGCTGGACGCGCTGCGTCAGGAACTGCAAGGGCGTTTCCGTGCGGGCGATCTCGTCAGCCGCAGCCCGGTGATGCAGCGCCTGTTCGAGGTGCTGCCCGCCATCGCCGCCAGCCCCAGTACGGTGCTGATTCAGGGCGAGACCGGTACGGGCAAAGAGCGGGTGGCCCGGACTCTGCATGCGCTGAGCCCTCGCAAGGGCGGCCCGTTTGTGGCGGTCAACTGCGGTGCGCTGCCGGACACGCTGCTGGAATCGGAGTTGTTCGGCTACAAGGCGGGGGCGTTCACCGGCGCGGCGAAAGACAAGCCGGGGCGCTTCGCGCTGGCCAAGGGCGGCACGCTGTTTCTCGACGAGATCGGCGAGGTGAGCCCGGCCTTGCAGGTGCGCCTGCTGCGTGTGCTGCAGGAGCGCGTCTACGAGCCGCTCGGGGCAACGCGCCCGGAGACGGCGGACGTACGCGTGATCGTGGCTACCAACCGGGATCTGTTGGCGCTTTGCCGCGAGGGGGCGTTCCGTGAAGACCTGTACTACCGCGTCAACGTAGTGCGCGTAGAACTGCCGCCGCTTCGCCGGCGTAAAGAGGACATCCCGCTGCTGGCGGAGCAGTTCATCGCGCGGTTCAACCGTCTGCAGGGCAGAGACTTGGCGGGTATCGACAGCGAAGCCCTTTCCCTGCTGATGGCGTACGATTGGCCCGGCAATGTGCGCGAGTTGGAGAATGTGATCGAGCGCGCGTTCATCCTTTGCTCGGCGGGCCGTATCGAACTCGCGCACTTACCGGATACATTGACAGGTGCGACGGGAAACCCGTCGGCCGGCGGCGGACTGCGCTCTGCCCGCGATGCGCTCGATGCTCAAACGATCACTACAGCACTGACGCGCACCGGCGGCAACCGTGCCGCCGCCGCCCGTGATCTCGGCATCCACACGGCCACGCTGTTCCGCAAGATGCGAACACTCGGTGTGCAGCCGCCGGAATGCGACGGACGGTCGCGACGTAAAATTCGGGCCGGTCAGGAAAAGTTTTCGCAGAACAATTGACTCGTTCATGACCGTTAAATTTGCGGTCCAAGAGTCCCGCGCCGCCACCTTTGTGCTGCGCATATCCGGCATGTTATACCACTGCCGAAAAGTATATGGATTAAACGGGCGGTCCCACACACAGGGAGGGACGAGCGTCTGCTCGTCCAAGTGCAAGCAGACGCTTGCCCCTCCCGTGTGCCTGATACCCGTATATAGTCTAAGAACTTTTCGGCAGCGGTATTACAATCGCAAATACGCAACATTTAAAAACCTGCAATCATGCAATTATGCATAGATATGCGAGCGGTGTTAAAAACGCTGTTGCAACGTAACATGCTGTAGAACATGGACTTGCTTGGGGCACAGTTCAAGTTTTGTCAGTTGGCATAAATAC
>JAGOBZ010000471.1 GCA_017999015.1 Kiritimatiellia bacterium | reverse complement strand
CACCACCTCCTTACTCCCTCCTCCCTCCTCCTTACTCCCTCTCTCCCATCGCCAGATAGGCATCGAGGCGTCCGGTCATCGAGGGGCACTTGGCCGGGCTGAGGGCGGCGCGCATGGCGCGCAGGGCCGCGCCGACGGCGTCGCGCAGGTCGGGCGCGAAGCTCTGCCAGGCCTGGCAGGGCGCGATCAGACGCAGCGCGTTGTATTCGCTGACCTGCGCGTAAGCGGTCACCGTCTGTGTCAGCCATTCCAGTCCGCGCGCGGTCCAGAGCTGCGCGTTGTTGCGGGTCAGCGGCAGATAGAGCGCGCGGCTGATGCCCGGATGGCTGAGGGAGAAGTTGGGGCGGCGCTCCTCGGCGGCCACGGCGTCGAACACATCGGGGCGGGGCGACTGCCCGACGACCTGAAGGTAGCCGAGATAGCCGCCCGGGGTCTGGCGCAGGCGCTCGCCCTCGCGGGCCAGAATGGCGTGGCGGTCCCCGTGCCGGCTCTGCCAGATCGCGGTGAGCGTGTTGAGCCGGTCAGTAATGTTGACCGCGCCGGCCAGCCTCTCTTCCAGCGCGAGATGCGCGCCGACAGTGCCTGAGGCGGACAGCAGTTGCAGCAAGGCGTTTTTGAGAAAACGACGCTCGATGGCGGCGGGCAGGTCGAGCGTGGCGGGCCGGCTCTCCAGCGTGTGCAGCGCGTTGAAGACCGCCGTCTCGCCGCCGCCCGCGAGCACGGCGCGCAGCAGGCGCTGGCGCAGCGTGAAGCTTTCGCGCACATAGGGCAGCAGCGTGCGGTCGAGCGGCTGCTCGTCGATCTTCAGCAGGTAGCCGCGGATGCCGTCCGGCAGCAGAGTGTTGAGCAGCAGGTGGCGATAAAGGTCCAGCCACGGCTCAGAGGCGGTGGCGAGCGGATCGGCCAGCAGGCGTCGCCGCTCAAGGTCGGTCAGGCGGCGCATGGCCTCCACGCGGTTGAAAAGGTTCTCGTCGCTGCGGACCTGGCGCACGAGCTGCTGCGGCGTCGCCGAGAGGTCGGTGCAGGTGCCGTAGAAGCCGGCGTCGCGGTTGAGCGAGAGAAAGGCCGGCTCGTCTATGTCCGCGAACACGATCTCGGCCGCGGGCGTATCGAAGCGGACAGTCTGTACCGACCCTGGAAGATCCTTCCCCCGGGCGTCGGCCGCCGCAAAGGAGAAGGGCAGCGTGAAGACGCCGCCCCGGCCGGTGCGCGTCTGCGCGAGGTGCAGGTGCAGCTCGCGGCGTTCGGCGTCGTAGTCGTAACGCGCCGTGACCTGCGGGTAGCCTGCGCTGAAGAGCCACTCGCGGCTGAAGGCGTCGAGGGATTCGCCCGACACTTCTTCGAAGCAGGCCAGGAACTGTGCGGTGTTGGCGTTGCCGCCGTCGTGGCGCGCGAAGTAGAGGCGCGCGGCCGCGTCATACACGCGCGTGCCGAGGAGCTGGCGCAGCATGTTCAGCACCTCGGGCGCCTTGACATAGGTCACGCCGTCGACCAGCTCGTCAGGGTCGTTGAACCCGTCGCGCACGATCTGTCCGAACGCGCCGCCGTCCTCCATCGCCAGCGGCCCGCCGCCCGGCTCGCGGATGGCGTCGGCCTCGCGCAGGCGCATGAAGGCCGGGTTGAAGGCCGAGGCGGTGAACTGCCGCTCGATGTCCACGGTGTAGGCTTCGTTGAGCCACATGTCGAAGGGCGACTCCATGGTGACGCCGCTGCCGCAATGGTTGTGCTCGTACTCGTGGACGATCACGCCGTGGGCGTAGATCAGGCGCGCGTCGACGGTGTCCTTGTCGATCAGCGCGGCCTCGGTGATGATCGTGGTGTTGCCGACATTCTCCATGCCGCCGTAGTTGGACTTCTCCATGCAGAGGGTGCGGTAGGTGTCGAACGGATAGACATAGCCCGTGGCGGCGTGCTGCCAGAGGATGCTGCGCTTGAGGATCTCCATCGGGACGCGGGCGCTGTCGCGCTTGCCGTGCGGCACGAGGTACTCCAGCGCGATGCGACGTCCGTCGGGATAGCGGACCTCGTCAGCCAGCACCTCCCAGGTGCCGGCGCAGGCCAGAAAGAGGTAGGGGGCCATCGGCACGCGGTTGACGTAGGTGATGACCTTGCGCGCGGGATTGCCGGGCACGGGCGAGGGGCGTCCGTCGGGGTGGGCGTCGCGGTCGACATCGCCGTTAGAGATCAGGTGGGTGTAGCGCGCGTCGCCTTCCAGCGTGGTGCGGAAGGTACATTTGGCGGTGCAGTCGTCGATCACGGGGAAGATGCGCTGAAAGCCCCACTGCTGGCACTGCGAGATATACTGCTGCGGCGCGAAGGGCGGCGTGGTGTCGCGGTAGATCCCTTCCAGGCGCGTGTCGGAGGGGCGGCAGCGGCAGCGCACGGACACGCGGACGGTCTCGCCGGGCGCAACGGGAGCGGGCAGCGCGACGAGCAGCTTGCGGCGCGCGGGATCCAACGTGAATGGCAGGGACGCTGTGCGGGACGCATCGGCGGCGGGCAGCGCGACCTCGGTCACTTCAAGGTCGCAGGCGTCGAGTTCCAGTGTGCGCATCGGTTCGCGCGCGGTCAGCGTCAGCGTGCCGGCGCAGTCAACGTGGCTCTCGAAAAACGACAGCCTGAGGTCGATATGATTGAGTTGGACGGGGGGCAGACGGAAATCGGAACGGGAATAGAGAAAAGACATGAAATCGAATCGCCTCCTGATGAACGCCCAGCTTCTCGTGATCAAAGTGCGCTTTCATGGATGCAGTTTACTCTGGCGAAAGCCTTCAACTCAAGCGCAAGATGAGTGCCTGACGAAACAACAAGGAGGATTACCTCATTCCGTTTTGATCCCTTGCTCAGCGCACCGTCCAGCGATAGAATGCACGTTATGAGTGGAAGAGTTGCGATGATCCATTTCTACCGCGAGGCGAAGCACGAGGAGCCGATGAATGTTTTCAACCACACGTTTCGCCAGATCATCCTATCGAGCATGTTTCTTGTT
>JAGOBZ010000035.1 GCA_017999015.1 Kiritimatiellia bacterium | reverse complement strand
GCCGAGGCGGAAGGGGCGCGTCGGAGAGACTGCTTGCGGATTGCGTAGAGGTCGGGCTGTGCGGCGACGGTGAGCCCCGGCGTCGCAAACCCGCCAGAGAGCGCGGCACGGCGGATCTGCACGCGCGTAGTGGGGCCGATCTCACGCGCCAGCAACTCGCAGGTGCCCGGCGTGTCCGCGAACAGCAAGACGGTCTCGCCAGCCTCCGCGCGGCGGCTGAAGTCGGTAAGCAAACGTTGCCGCGCCTGCATCAGCAACTCCGGATGATGCGCCTCATCCGCGCCGAGTTCGGCAAGCCCCGGCAAGGCCGCGATCTCCAGTGCCAAGGCTGGCGTGTGCGGCGGCGGCGGATCGCCGCTGTAGAGCTGCCAAGCGGGTGCGCGATCCGCGACGCGCGCCTGCAGCGTTTCCCACGAGAGCGGAGCGCGGACGTCGTCAGGCAGGAAAAACGTGCCGGCGCGGATCCGGTCGTGATCGAACCAAAGCACGGCGCAGCCCGGCGGCAGCAGGTCGATAAGCTGCGCCGTCGGCAACGCGGCCTCCTTGCAGGGCGGCAGCCAGACGGCGGTACCGCGGACAGTAGAGCACTGCGTGACGGGGTCGAAGGTGCGCAGCGATTCCAGTTCCGTGTCGAAAAATTCCGCGCGCCACGGCGCGGCCGCGGCGGGCGGCCAGACATCGAGCAGGCCGCCGCGCACGGCGATCCGTCCCGGTGCGTCCACATCCGCACTGCGTTCGTAGCCGGCCGCAACAAGACGCGCGACGACGTCATCAAACGCATAACGCTCACCGACTTGCAAGTTCAGAGAGGCTGCCGCGAGCGCCTCTGGCGCCGGCGCAGGCTGGATGAGCGCCTGCAGCGAGGTGACAATCACCGTCGCGCATCGCTCAGACGGCGCAGCACGCAACGACTCTCCGCAGGCGGCGCGCGCGGCCAGCGATGAGATCACCCGGGCGCGTGTGCCGACGCTATCAGTGTCGTCTGCCGTAGCCGGCGGGAAGGTCTCGGGCGTGACGCCGCTGTCGCGGCCCAGAGCGCAAAGATCGGCATAGACGCGCTCGTGATCAGCCGGGCCGGGCGTGACCGCAAGGGCGACGCGCGCCGGAGCGTGCCGCGCCAGTGCGGCAGCAGCCAAGGCCGCGCTGGCGCCGGGCAGGCTGGGCGAGGCCAGCCGTCCAGCACCGCGCGGCATCGCTGCAACCAGCCGGTCGCCGAACAGTGTGGACAGGGAGGGCACTTACTTGATTTCTGCCAGCGTGGCCTGGATCAGTGCGCGTTCCTCGTCGCGCGTCGCCCACTCCAGCGCCCGTTTCAGCGCGGCGCGCTTCTGCTCGGCCGGAAGCTGCTGCGCCGGCACCAGCTTGGCATACGCCCGCAGCGCCAGGATGCCGATGCGCGCCGTTTTGTCCGCCGTGATCAGCGCCTCCAGATCCGGCAGGACGTCGGGCGACTGCCAGTCGCACAGCGCGCGCTGCGCGGCCTCTTTGAGCACCGCGTCGCCGCCGGCCGCCGCCGTCCTCACCAGCGCAAGGGTCTCCTTGCCGCCGATGTTGCACAGAACACGCAGCAGCGCAAGTTTGGGCGCTCCCGCCGACCGTGCGTAGGTGTCGGTCAGCGCCTGGAAAACCTGCGGCGGCAACGCGGCGGCGCCGACATCCAACCGCAGCATGGCGCCTTCGCCCGCCTTGGCTTTGCGCGGCACGCCGTTGACGGTGTAGGTCATCTCGAACTGCTTGACCTTGCCCGGCGCCGAATCGCCGAACGAGCCGTTGGAGATTTCGAGCACCGCCGCCCCGTCTTTGATCTGCTTCGCCACCTTGGCGGTGACATCTTCCTGAGGGCCGGAGGGCAGCACGCCGTAGACGGCCTTCACCACAGACACCGCTCCGGGCTTGAGCACGCTCAGCCGCTGGCAGACCGCCGACACCGCGCGCTCGGCCGCTTCAAGCGCCGTCGTCTTCTGCAAAACCGCCAGCAGCGCGGGCAGCTCGTCCGCCCCGCCCAGGTCGCCGAGAACCTTGAGGCTGGCCGCCGCGAGCTGCGCGTCTTCGGCGGCGGCCAGGGCCAGCAGGCGCGGCACCGCCGCGGCGATGCGGCGGCGTCCGACCAGATCGATGCCCAGCAGGCGCAGCGCATTGTCCGGCCGGTCCAGCAGCGACACGATCATGGCGTCGGCCTCCGGGCCGGCAAATGAGACCAGCGCGGACTGGGCGGCTTTCACGACCTGCGCGTCTTCCGCGGAAACCGCCAAGCGGGCCAGAACCGGCAACGCCGCGGCGCTGCCCAGCCGTTCGAGCGCCGCGATGGCCGCCACGCGCGCCGAAGGCTCGCCGCGCTCGACCAGCGCGATCAGCGCCGGCGCGGCCGCGCCGTCGCCGCGTTCGCCCAGCAGCGCGACCACCCCGGTCTGCTTGACGGCGGGCAGGCGCGGCAGTTCAGCGGCCAACGCCTGCGTGACACCGGCGCCGCCTAACTCCTGGCCGACCCGCAGCGCCACGCTGAACATCGCGGGGTCGTCGCTCCGGAGCTGCTCCAGCAGCAGCGGCAGCCCGGCCTCCGCGCCGCGCGACAGGATCGCGCCGCGCACGGCGGCCATCTTCACATGCGGCGGAACCGGCGCCGCACGCAGCCGGTCATACAGCGCGCGCGCGTCGGCCGGCGCAGCCGCTTCGGCGCACGCAAGCACGCCGTCCGCAGCCGCGGGCACCCGCCCGAGCGCGCCCGCCAGAGCCTCGCGCGCGGCCGGCGCGCCGATACGGCCGAGCGCGACGGCCGCCGCCGCCGCGACCTCGGGATCAGCCGCGCCAAGCCGCTTGGCCAGCGCCGGCACCGCCTGCGCGTCGCGCCGCACGCCGATCGATTGGATCACGCCCGTCAGCAGGCGCCCCTGCAGGCGGTCGAGCGCGGCACGCAGCGCCTCATCGGCCGACGGGTGCGGGATCGTCTCCAGCGCGTAACGCGCCATGTGGGCGAGCTTTTCGTCGGCCAGCAGCGCGGCCAGCGGCGCCACGGCCGCCTGGGTGCCCACGCGGCCGAGTTCGATGCAGGCATCATTTTTTTGATGGTGCGATGACGCGCCGGTCAGCACCTGGATCAGCGCCGCTTCGGTCAGCGGCTCCGCCGCCAGCAGCGGCAGGCTCAAACTACACGCAAACAAAAAAGAAGCAATGGTTTTCATACGTTTCCTGGATTCGCATTCGAGGGTTAGATCTGCCACGGCTGACGCATCGCGCGCGAGCGCATGCGGTTCGCTTCGGGGTCGTTGAGGAATTCGTCCTTGGCCGGATCGAAGCGCATGTCGCGTTTCAGCCACATCGCGATGTTCGCCGCATGCACGGCCGCCATCGAGTGGTGCATGACCGACGCATCGGCCACCGGCTGCTGGCGCGTGCGCACGCAGTCAAGGAAGTTGCGCATATGGCCCATGCTGCGTCCCGTGCGCGCCTGATAGTCGCTGACCAGCTTGGCGTAGTCGGCCAGCAGCGACGGATGCGAGGCTTCCGGCCGCTGATAGCCGTCGGCGCAGGCGACCCACCCCTCGCTGCCCTCATAGCGCACCCCGCACGAGCCGTGCCAGCCGCCGCGCTGCGACACCATCTCCACGCCGTTGGCGAAGCGCATCACCATGCCGTCGCTGGAGTCGTTGTTCACGTAGCCGTAAAAGACCGGCGCGGTATGGCCCAGCCCCAGCGCCACATGGCACTGCGCGAAGGTGTGCGAGCCCCACTCGCCGATGCAGCTCGTGTGGAAATCGTACTGTCCGTGCCAGCCGCCTTTGACATAGCGCGGGTTGTAGGGCCGCCACGGCGCCGGCCCGAGCCAGGCATCCCAGTCCAGCTCGTCGCGCGGCGGCTCGGGCTCGGCCGGCAGCCAGGCGCGGTTCATGTAGGCGCTGTCCCACGGGGCGATGTGCGCGCGCACCGTGCGCACCTCGCCGAGCCGGCCTAAGCGCAGCAATTCGTTGGCCACCGTAAAGTTCGCCTCGCTCAGGCGCTGGGTGCCGGTCTGGAAGACGCGGGCGTAACGGCGCGCCGCCTCGACCACCGCCTGCCCTTGCGCGATCGTCATCGAGCCGGGCTTTTCGCAATAGACATCTTTGCCGGCGCGCATCGCCAGCACCGAAGCCGTGGCATGCCAGCGGTCGCTGGTGGCGATCAGCACCGCATCGATATCGGTGCGCGCGGCAAGGAACTCGCGGATGTCGCTGTAGGTCGCGCAATCCTGATTGCCGTATTTGGTGTCCACCATGCGCTTGACCGCTTCGCGCCGGTCTTTCCGCACGTCACAGACCGCCACGAACTGGGCATCCTTCTCAGGCAGAATGCCGTGGCCCAGATCGGCCGAGCCGCGTCCGCCGATCCCGATGCCGCCCATCACGATCCGCTCGCTGGGCGCGACCGCGCCGTCACGACCCAAGGCTGAAGCCGGCACCAAGACCGGCATGGCGACGGCCCCGCCGGCCGCTACGGCGCGTTTGAGAAATCCGCGGCGACTCACAGCGCCACCCGTTCCCGACTGCTTGCTTCTGATGCGTATTGACATAATCGCTCTTCCCTTCTGGTTTCATCCATCTTGAAATCGTCCGCTCACGGCGTGCCGGGCGCGGTGCGACCGCGCTGCTCGAACAGACGCCGCAGCACGGCGGGATAGGCCTCCCCTTCGGTGGTCCCGGCGCCTTTGACACCGGACCCGAAGGTGAGGCTGTCGCCGAAACACACGACCGTATCGCCGGCCTTGACGCTGGCGCCGACCGCCTCGAAAACACACTGGCCCAGCAAGACCTGCCCCGGCGCCGTCAGATGTACGCCGTCGCGTCCCCCGCCGTTGGCGGCGCAGCGCAGCAGGCTGTCGGCAGAGACCGCCGCCCTGTTCTGCTTTTCGACACGCGCGCGCCAATCAATCAGCACCAGTTTGCGCGCCTGCGCGACCCGCCGCACCGCCTGATCGTAGGCGGCCAGCCACGCCTGCATGTCCGCCTTCTGCGGATGGTTGGGGTGGCGCTCCTTGACATACGCCTCGATCACGGGATGGATCGTCACCAGCGCCACCGTGCGCACCCCGCCGGCCGCCAGCCGTTCCGCGAGCGTCCGCAGGTTGTCCTCGAATTCCGCCAGCGGCACAAGATTGCCGGAATTCATCGCGTCGTTCATCCCGAAAAAAACCACCGCGTGCTGCGGCTTGAACGGCAGCACCTCCCGCTCCAGCAACGCCAGCGCCTGACGGCTGTTGCGTCCGGGAAAACCCTTGTTGACCACGTTCACCCCGGGCGCCGCCGCGCAGGCCGCCTGCGCCGCGCACCAAACGCCGAGCACACACACTCCGATCCACCTCATGGATTCACGCTCCCCTTCGCGCATGCCATGCGCGCGCTTACCGCGCGTACCGCAGCTTCACCGGCTGCCGGTTCCGCTTTTCGTGCTCCACCTCTTGCTTGAGCACGTCGAGCGCCGCGTCGAGCTGACGATCCCGGCCCGCAGCCGCGTCGCCGGGCTCGTTCCAGACCAAGACATCCGGCTGCGTGCCGTTCAGCTCCATGTCGGTGCCGTCGGGCAGGAACCAACCGCGATGCGGCAGCCGCAGCGTGCCGAGATCCAGCAGCGCGACATCCGAGGTCGCGATCACGCCGCCGCAGGTCGGCACGCCGACGATCTTGCCGCGCTTGAGCGTCTTGATGGCGTGCGTGAAGATCTCGCCGTTGCTGACCGTGTTCTGGTTGCACAGCACCACGATCGGCTTGTCCCAGACCGGGCGGCCCCAGTAGCCGGAGAGATAGGCCGGCGCCGCGCCGCGCGCCACGGCGATCGAGTGCACGCTGCCGCACAGCACGCCCAAGATGCGGTCGGCCACAAAGCCGCCCGAGTTGTCGCGCACGTCGATGACGAGCCCTTCCTTGTCAAACCCTTCGGCAAAGATCTCTTGTTCAAACCGGTAATAGTCGTCCCAGCGCATGCGCTGGATGTTGAGGTAGCCGAGCCGTCCGCCGCTCGCCGCGCGGACCCGAGCGCGCACCGCGTCGAAAGCGGCCGTCTTGAGCTTCTCGCGGATCGCGCCGTACGTCGTGGCCGGCAGCGTGATCTGCCGCGGTGCCTGATCGCCCGAGCGCACGGTCAGTTCGATGTTGCGGGTTTCCGGGCCGTTGAGCACTTCCGCAGGATCGATGTCCGGCGCGACCGGCGTGCCGTCCACCGCCAGCACGCGGTCACCGGGCGCCAGCTTCAGCGCGATCTGATCGGCCGGCCCGTCCGGCACCACGTCGCGAATCAGCCAGCCAGGCCCCGAGGCCGACGGATCAAAGCGCAGGCCGAGGTGGGCGGTCACGACGGACCACGATTGGAAGCCCGCCGTTTTGTCCCACTCTTTTTTGCTGCTCTCCGACGCCGTGAACCCCAGATGCGAGGAGTTCAGTTCGCCGTGCAGCAGCGCCATCACGCGCTGAAAGACCGAGTGGCTGGGCGCGCAGCGCGCGGCGTCCCGGTACTTCGCCTTCATGCGCGGCCAATCCGCGCCATGGTGGCCGGCGTCGTAATACCAGTCCCGCAGCCGGGCCCAGGCCATCAGGAAGCCGAGTTCCTGATAGTCGCGCAGAGCGGTCTCCTGATAGGCGGAGAACGCGAAGGTCTTGTCGAAATGCGCGGGCAGGTTGTCGCTCAGCCAGAGCAGCCGGTTGTCCTTGGCCAGCCACTGTAGCGCGCGGCCGCGCCGGCGCGTCAGCAATTCGGGCGTCAGCTTGTCCGGCAGCACGACTTTGTAGGTGCCCGCGACGCCGTTGACGGTCGCATCGAAGGCGAGCGTGCGGCTGTCGTGCGAGAAGAAGGGATGCGCGGGCGTCACGCCTTTCAGCGCGACCCGGCGCACGCGCGTGTGCAGGTCTTCGAAATCGATGGCGACCGGCGCGACGCCGGCCGCGTCCTTTTTCTCACCGTCCGACTTCTCTTTGGTGTCGCCGCCTTTGCCCATCGCCGCACGCGCCGCCTCCCGCTCCTTGTCAAAGGTGTTCCGCTCTTCATCGGCCCGGCTCAGCCAGACGTAAAAGAGGTCGGTCTGGTCATCCGGCCGCTGGCCCACGAACGCGACCAGCTTGCCGTCCGGCGACCAGCACGGATGGCCGTCCCAACTGAAGTGGCGCGAGAGGTTGCAGTCCTTGCCCTTGCCATCCGCGGCGAGCAGCCAGACATCCGTGTTGCTGTAGTCGTCGGCCAGCGCGGCCACCAGCCAGCGGCTGTCGGGCGACCAGGCGTAGGTGTCCACATTCGAGGCCTGCCGGCAGCGTGTGACCGCCACGCCGTTGGTGTCGGCCACCACCAGGTTGCCGCACGGCTCCACCCACGAGAGGCGCGTGCCGTCCGGGCTGATCCGCAGCAGGCGGCGATGCGTCTCGTCGTGGGTCAGCACGGTCTTGCGGAACGTCGTGTTCTCCCACCAGCAGGCGGAGGCATCCGCGCGTTCCGCGCGCCACAGGGCGACGCCGTCGCCCTGGTCGGACAGATAATAGAGCGCCGCGCCGTCAGGCGTGAACACGCAGTCGCGCTCGTGCGTGCGCGTCGCGCCGTGCACGCGTTTAGGGTCGCGCAACACCGTGTCCATCACCCAGAGGTCGCCGCCGGTCGTGAAGGCGATCTGCATGCCGTCGTCGCAGAAGGCCACGCAGCCGGGCTCTTCATTGTTCCAGCAGGCGTTGTAGTAGCGGCGGCGCGAGGCCGGCCGCAGGGTGGCCGCGCCGGGCTGCAGCACGATGCGCGCCGCCGGTTGTTCCGGGCGGGTGGGATCCATGCGGTAGAAGTCAAACAGCCGGCGGAAGACCAGCGTGCGGCCGTCGCGCGAGAGCGCGGGATGGATCACCGCATCTTCCTTGTAGCCGGTGACCGGCCGTTCTTCGCCGGAGGCCAGGTCGCGGTGGCGCACGTTCATGCAGCCGCCCTCGCCCGACACGTAGTAGAAGCCCTTCCCGTCGGGCGTCCACAGCGGCGTGCGGCTCTCGGTCACGCGTTTGACCAGGCAGGTGAAGCGCTGATCGCGCCGGTCATACAGCCAGATCTGGGCGGCCTGGCTGCCGGTGGCGCGCGTCCGATACAAGTCGCCGCCCTCGACCGTGAACAGCAGGCGCTGGCCGTCCGGCGCGAGACAGGGCTCGTTGGCCGGGTTGTCGAACAGCACCTGCTCCGGGCCGCGCGCGGCGGCCGGCACGAGGGCGGCGCGCTCGGGTGCGCGTCCGCCGTCATGGTCGCGCACGACGACGGCCAGCAGCGCCTGCCCGTCCGCCGTCCAGCCATAGGGGCGCGCGCCTTCCGAATGGAATGAGAGCTGGCGCGTCCGGCCGTCATCCAGATTCACCTCGAAGATTTTCCAGCCGCCGTCGCGGTCGCTCTGGAATGCCACGCGCCGGCCGTCCGGCGCGAGCACCGGCCAGACATCCTTCGCGCTGCCGTTCTGCAAGGGTGTGGCCGTGCCGCCCGCCGTCGGCGCGAGCCAGATGCTGTCGCACCACTCAAAGACAAACCGGCTGCCGTCGGCCGACACAGACGGGCGCGAGCCCAGATAGATCCGGTCGAACGAGTCCGGCGCGTCGGCCGCCCGGCCGCACACCGCCGCGGCCAGCAGCCCGCCAAACACTCCCCGCGCGATCCTCCCCTGCAAACGCATAGATCCCCCACTTCATCATACTGACGGGGATACCATACACGTTTCACGCGGGGGGCGTCAAACTTCAGTCCCACAACATCGGGACGATTTTTCAAGTTCGCTCGCGAATAGACTCAAAGATGGCCTGGGCGAGCAGCGGGAAAGCCGTGTTCTGGAACTCCGCGTCCTCCATGTAACGCGAAACGATCTGGTCGTTCTCGCCGAGGCGCTGGATCATGAGGTCGGCGATGATCTGCTTGATGCCGAGCTGGAACTTGTCGAGCGGGTTCGCCTTCGCCGTGTCGATGACCTGCTGGTTGCGGGCGGCCTTTTCGCGGATCTGCTCGAAGAAGATGCGGTCTTCGTCGGAGAAGCTGGTGCCGAAGCGGTCGTTGAGCGCCTGGATGATCTCCGAGAGCGGGGCTTTGACGTCCTTGGACTTGCCGGTACCGACGTCGGTCGGGCTCTTCACCCCCTCGGGATCGCCCTCCCTGATCCGGATGTCATCGGAGAAGGTCTTCTGGATGCGGTAGAATTGAAGGCCTACCTCGTCGCTGATGACCACCCGCTCCGTGTCGCGGTCTAGCGGCAGATGCGGCAGCAGGAAACGGGCATAGCTGTAGAGCATTTCGAGCGCATCGTCCGCGTAAGGGATGATCTGGCTCATGAAGGCGTAGATGCGGACGTATCCCCCGAGCTTCTCCCGGAAGGCGTCACGCGGCGCGTCGTCCTCGATGGCGTTGTAGCGGTCGACGGCGGGCTGCAACTGGCGTTGCATCAGGGCGTGGTCTTGGGCCGACTGCTTCTCGATCGGCTTGTAAAAGACGCGGGCGAACGCCTCGACCTCGCTCTGGTGATAGACCTGAGCCTTGTCCAGTTCGTGCTTGAGTTCCTCCAGCTTGTGCGGGTCGGATACCCCCTGAAGGCTGGTGCCGTCGTAGTAGGGTTTGAAGGCGCGGTAGATGTCCTCCGCCTCGTTGACGAAGTCCAGGACAAAGGGCGACTCCTTGCCGGGGATCTTGCGGTTGAGGCGTGAGAGCGTCTGCACCGCCTGCACGCCGTCGAGGCGCTTGTCCACGTACATGGCGCAAAGCAGCGGCTGATCGAAGCCGGTCTGGTACTTGTTCGCCACGAGCAGGACCTGGTAGTCGGACGAGGCGAAACGCTCCGGAAGCTGCCGCTCGCTGATGGGCTTGCCGCTCACGCAGTCGATGTTCATGTTGGGCTCGGTGTATTCCATGCCGGTGTCGGGATCCTTCACCGTGCCGCTGAAGGCGACCAGCGGGCGGATGTCCGAATAGCTCTTGGCCGAGATGTAGCGCTGGAAGGCCTGCATGTAGCGCACGGCGTGGAGCCGGGAGGGCGTGACCACCATGGCCTTGGCCCGGCCGTGGAGCATGCCGCGCACCGTGCTGCGGAAATGCTCGACCATGATCTCGGTCTTCTGCTCGATGTTCACGGGGTGCAGGCTCATGAACTTGGCCAGCGCCTTTGCCGCCTTCTTCCGGGGCAGGGTCGGATCGTTCTCGATGGCCTTCACGAGGCGGTAGAAATTCTTGTACGTCGTGTAGTGCGTGACCACGTCGAGGATGAAGCCCTCCTCGATGGCCTGCCGCATGGAGTAGAGGTGGAACGCCTCGGGGGTGCCGCTCGCCCCCGTGCGTCCGAACAGCTCCAGCGTCTTGCCCTTGGGCGTGGCGGTAAACGCGAAGAAGCTGAGGTTGGGCTGCCGTCCACGCGACAGCATCACCTGGTTGAGGCGATCCTCCCAGTCGGCCTCTTCCTCGCCATTCTCCGCCTTGGCGGACTTGCCCAGGATCTCCTTCAGCTCGCGGGCGGTCTCGCCGGTCTGGCTCGAGTGCGCCTCGTCCACGATGATGGCGTAGCGGCGCTTGGCGATCTCCGCCTCCCACACCTTGGCCTGGCGCTTCTCCTCGTCCGACGCGTCCTCGGCGCTCTCCGCGCCCGCCGCGTGCAGGAGCCCGCGCAGCACGAACGGAAACTTCTGGAGGGTCGTGATGACGATCTTCGTGCCGTCGACGAGCGCGGCGGCGAGCTGCTTGGCGTCCTGATCGATGGCCTTGACCACGCCCTGCGCGTGTTCGATCTGGTAGATGGCGTCCTGCAACTGGCGGTCGAGAACCTGCCTGTCGGTGATGACCACGACGCAGTCGTAGACCTTGGCGTCCCGCCCGTCGTGCAGGTTGGCGAGGCGGTGCGAAAGCCATGAGATGCTGTTCGTCTTGCCGCTGCCCGCCGAGTGCTGGATCAGGTAGTTGTGTCCACTCCCCTCCTCGCGTGCGGTGCGGACCAGCTTGCGTACGGAGTCGAGCTGGTGATAGCGCGGAAAGACCAGCGTCTCTTTCGTGACCTGCTTGTGGCCGCCTTTACCGTCGTCGACCTTCTCCTCCTTGACCTCAAGGAACATGAAGGCGTGCAGGATGTCGAGGAAGCTCTCCCTTTTCAGCACCTCTTCCCAGAAGTAGCCGGTGCGGTAGCCGGACGGATGCTGGGGGTTGCCCTTGCCGCAGATGATCTCGCCGGGATGGCTGCCCCGGTTGAAGGGCAGGAAGTGCGTCTTGTCACCCGCCAGCCGCGTGGTCATGTGGATCTCGTCCGGGTCGGCGGCGAAGTGGACAAGCGCCCGCCGCTTGAAGGCGAAGAGCGGGGCGCGGGGGTCGCGGTCCTCCTTGTACTGGCTCACCGCGTTCTGCCAGGTCTGTCCGGTGCCGGGATTCTTGAGCTCGATGGTCGCAATGGGGAGGCCGTTCACAGCGAGCAGCATGTCGAGCGTGCGGGTGTCGCCGGGATGGCACGGCACCTGCCGCGTGACGGTAAGGCAATTCTTGTTGAAGAGGTCGATGGTGTCGAAGTTCGCACCGTGCGCGGGCTTGGCGTAAGAGAGGCGGAAGAGCTTGCCGTAGAACTTGAAGCCGTGGCGCAGGACGTGCAGCGAGCCCTTGGCGTCCAGTTCCTTGACCAGCGCCGCGATGAGCGATGACTCCAGCGCCGAGCCGTGCAACGCACGCATGTCAGCCCAGAGCTTGGGCTGCGTGGCCTCGATGAAGGCGCACACCTGCGCGGGGAAAAGCGCCAGTTCCTTGTCCCAGTCGCCGAGGGCACCCCTCGTCCAGCCGCTCTTGGCCAGCAGGATCTCCTCGACGTAGGACTCGAAGGCGTACTCCGTGGTTTGATTCATGACACTGCGAGACCCTCTATCGTGGAGCCTTCCGGTGGAAGAGCTTTCCCGAAAAGTTCATACATGCAATCAAGTTTCTCTTTCACTTCCGCCGGAACAGCCTGCGGGGCGACAAGATCGATCAGATTGTGCAGACTGCCTTTTTTAAGCAACATTTGCCCATGAACCCGATCCGCCAAGCGCCGAAAGAATTCCTCGGCATACGTGCTGAGTTTGAGATATTGAGTCTTGGCCTCCCAGATAACACGAGCAGCCGGTGCCGCAGCTTCTTTCCAAATCGCGAAATCGTTTTCATTATCCGCAAACACGAAGGATCGTGTCCACTCGTCCAAGACTTCGTCAATCTCTGAGCGGAAGCCGCCGAAAAGCTCCATGTCGGCGTACTGACGCCGCGCATACTGGCACAGAAGTTCGGGGGTAATGAAATAGTTCTCGGCTTCGTAGCGGTTCCAGTAAACGATGCGCAACGCCCCCTCGTCCACATTCTTTCGCTCTCTGCCGTCATTGTCCAGAATGGCCAGTCCCCTCAAATCCGGCAAAAGCGACCGGAGCGCGTTGAAGTGAGCGCGGGGAGTAACACCGAACCCGTTTTCGACCCGTTCCAACTCGCTTTCCGTTGTGACGTCCGGATAATTGTTTTGAACATAAAACGAATTGATCCGTTCGTCCCAAACAGTTGCGACCGGATGATTCAGAAGGCGGGCCAACGCATGGAGCATGTCGACATCGGTGCCTCCCTCGACATAGAGAACATAGCCTCTTTCCCTCGCTTTGATATAATGCGCGGCCCCAAACTGTTTCAGGCTCTGGCGAATTTCCGTCTTGTGCGCCAGGTCATCGGCACGTCCCTCCAACAGAAGCGTCAGGTTGTTTTCAAGCGCCTCATCGAGGATCACCTCCGAATGGGTCACGATAACAACCTGTGATCGGTTTTCAGTGGCAATGTCGCGCAGCAACACATAGACCTGCTTTTGGCGCAATATTTCCAGATGCGCATCGGGTTCATCGATCAAAAGCACACTTTGCTTGTGCGAGTAGAGATAGGCGAAGATGAGGAGCATCTGTTGGAATCCGCGGCCGGCCGAAGAAACGTCCAGCACTCCTTTTACGCCGGGTTGCTGATAGTTCAGCAGGATCGCCCCCCGCGAGGTTTCCTGCGGGGTCTCCAGTGTGGCCTGAAAGAGCCGATGCATCAACTGAACAATACGCACCCAGTCGTCGGGAGAGCTTTTGGCCACCATGAGACAGAGGTTGCGCAAGACTTCGGCGGTGCGGCCCTGACCTAGCAGAACACCGATGCGACCGGGCTGAAGGACGGGTTCTTCCGTGTCCAGTCCCGACATCGGGTAGAGAAGTTCAACGTTGAGGGACGCGGCATACTCAATCAAATCCATGTTGCCGATAACCGCGTTGTCGGGCGTGCAGTATACCAATTCATCGCCCTGATTCCGAAAACGCATCGGAAGATCGACGACCTGCCCCCGATATTCGATGCCGACCGTTATAATGAGCGGAATGTCATGCTTTCCGGTTCGGACATTGGTGTTGTGCCAAAAGAAACGCGTGCGTTGAACCGGAACGGAAACGATGCTGAGACGATTAAGAGCCGTCGCCGTG
This sequence comes from Kiritimatiellia bacterium, assembly GCA_017999015.1. GTDB lineage: Bacteria > Verrucomicrobiota > Kiritimatiellia > RFP12 > UBA1067 > DUPH01. The sequence goes on along the minus strand of JAGOBZ010000035.1, from coordinate 397 downwards.
CGTTCCTTGGCGGCAGATTCCTTGCGCGTGTCATGCCAGGTCTTGACGGCTTGCGACCAGAGCGCAAGCGCCTGAACCACGCTTGTCTTGCCGCAATTGTTGGGGCCGATCAGCACGGCCGGGTGATCCAGCTCAATCCGCTGCTTGTCCTGAAACCGTTTGAAGTTCTCAAGTTCAATGTGGTGTAACAAACGCATGATCGGGAACTCCTTCAAATTTCGTATCTCATGTTTTGATTTTCCCAGTCACGGCTGAGGTAATCAAGGCAATTCGGTACTCCAGCAACCGCTCCACTGCCTCTTCCACCTTCCCCGCCAGCATGCCTATCTCATGGCTATGCCCTCAACACGGACCAAAGCTTGGGCTGGGTGGCTTCGCTGAAGGAGAGCACCTGCGC
>JAGOBZ010000470.1 GCA_017999015.1 Kiritimatiellia bacterium | reverse complement strand
CCTCGGCCGTCTGCACCGCCCGCGCGACACCCGAACAGAAACCGTGTGGCTCGACCACTATCAGCCGCTTTCGAATGTTCATGGCTCCACCTCCGCGCCACCCGCCTCACCGAGCTCCAGCTCCGCCAGGATACGCTCCGCCGGCGTCAGGTATTTCTTCTCCGAGTTGCAGGCCTTGCAAGCCGGCACGACATTGCCCTTGGTGCTCACGCCGCCGCGCGCGACCGGCACCACGTGATCGAGCGTCAGCGCATCCGCGCCGACCTGCCGGCCGCAATAGTGGCAGACTCCTTTCTGGAGTTGCTGCCTCCACCACGCGCTCTTACGCAAGGCGCGCGCCTTCTCACGCTCACGCGCCACATGCCGGTCATCTTTCCGGATGTCGATCCACTCGTTCATCACTTCCTCAACGCGATCAGGCGTTGCGCATGGTTTTCCTCGGCCACCGCCAGCGCCGCAAACGTTTCTCGCAGGCGCGGGATCGTGCTCTTCTCCGCGAACGTCCGGTAGAACCGAGCCATCGCGCGCTCATGCTCGATCGCGTGCTCGATCTCTTTGGAGGCTTTGGCCGCATCGTGCATCAGATCCGCCACGGAGGGCAGCGTGCCAGCCATCTCCTGCGTGATCGGCAGGTCGCGTTCGGCGCCTGCGGACAACGCGCTCAGCATCGCTTCATGATGCCAGCGCTCCTCCAGCGCCAACCGCTCAAAGACGGCTTTCTCGTCAGGATCAAGCGCACGCGCCGCAAGCGCCTCGTAATCTTCGAACGCGGCCCGTTCAAAGACCGCCGCCTGCTGGATGACAAAGCGCCCCACCCAGTCGGTAATCGCAGAGATCTCGCGCGCCGGCGCGGTGATCGCCTGCCCTCGCGGGAAGAAGACATCCCGCAGCATCAAACCGCCGAATATCAGGAAGAGCACGCCGCCCGCGCACTTCATGTATCGTTCGTCCGGCACGAACCGCCGCATTACGTCGCCGGCCAGCACGCCGATCGCCGTCGACGCCGCCAACGCCAGCGCCCCGGCGGCGAAGATGGTCCATTTCGAAGACGACGCGGCTGACTGGCTCATCACCGCCAACTGGGTCTTGTCGCCCAACTCCGCCAGAAAAATCAACGCAAAAGTACTCCCGAACAGCGGCCAATTCACATCGCCCTCCTCGCTTGGAATAAATGCCGGGAGTATACACGTTGCCGCAATCGAAGAACAAGTTGTTTGGGCAAGACCCCAGTAATCGGTCAGTGGCAGGGGGTCATGCGAGTGGAACGCGTGTTCGATGCGAAGGACAGTTGGGCAATGGCTGCGGGGAGACGGACGATGGGCTGAGAAAAGGGTAGGACAGGCATTCCTACCTGTCCTACGCTGAACGCCGAACTCTGAACGTTGGCGGGAGTCCAGCCGCTGGATATGCAATGGGAGATGGCTGGGCAAACCGACGCTTGCCCCTCCCAGCGCTCCGTGCCATCCGCACGTCAGACGCGCAAGCCCCATTTGGAGTGCGGCGGCTTGCCGCCGCTTTGGAAAGCGGGAGCAAGCTCCCGCACTCCACACCGCCTGCCCCACTGGCGTCTGGCACAAAGCATGTGGTGCGGCCGTCCCGGCTGCCGCCATCCCAGCAGGCGGGACGCCCGCACCACAGGCGGCAGGGACAAGGCCGGGAGGGACGAGCGTCTGCTCGTCCAGCCTCTGGACATGCAATGGAGAGGTGGCTGTGGCAGGCAGGAATGCCTACCCTACCTTTTCGGAATGCAACGAACCCGCCGTCAGATAGGCTCACTGCGCCCATTTTTTCCAGAAACGCATGGTTCTCGCATCCCCCTGCCACTGACCGATTACATGACCCCACCCCATGGCGCGCATGGCCGTTCTGTTGGGGTCGGTGAATCCGAATCAGAATTTCAATCCCAAACGAGGCCTCCTGCCGTGCGTCGGCCTAGCTGCTGTGGCTGGATGAGCCACGCGCCGTTGCCTCAGGTCGGCAGGCGGAGCGTGAAGACGGCACCCTTGCCCGGCTCGCTCGCCACGGCGGCCGTCCCGCCGTGGATGAGCGCGATATGCTTGACGATCGCCAGGCCCAGCCCGGTGCCGCCCAGTTCGCGGCTGCGCCCTTTGTCCACCCGGTAGAACCGTTCGAAGAGCCGCCCGACATGCTGCGGCTCAATACCCGGGCCCTGGTCGCGCACGGCGATACGGACCGTCGGCCCTTCTCGTGCCGCCTCGATCTCGACGCGGCCGCCCCCGCCGCTGACACCGTATTTGATGCCGTTGTCGATCAGGTTCACCAGCGCCTGCTCAACAAGTCCCGCATGCACACGCGCCGTCAGTCCCGATTCGCACGTGACCGCCAGCACGACACCCCGCTTATCCGCACGCGTCTGGCACAGCTCAACCGCATGCTTCACGATCTCGCTGACCGGCGTCTCTTGCCGGTCAAGCACCTGCCCGGAGTGTTCGTCCAACCGTGAAAGCTCCAGCAAGTCGCGGATGATGGATTCCAGTTGATTGGCCTGCCGCATGATGATCTGCACGAAGCGCTCCGCCTTTTCTGGATCATGCAGCGCGCCGTCCAAGAGCGCTTCGGCAAACCCTTTGACCGAGGTGACGGGCGTCCGTAATTCGTGCGAGACGTTGGCGACAAAATCCTGTCGCACGGTTTCGAGATGGCGCAGCAGCGTGACATCGCTCAAAACCAGAAGCGTGCCGATCCGCTGGCCGCCGGCATCGTTCAGCGCGGTGGCGCGCATGTTCAGCCGCCGCTCGCCCGCGCCACCCGCCACGATCAATTCTCGTTCGACCGGATCCTCGCTGCGTTCGCTGTCATCGATCAACGACAGCAGCTCCGGCTCGCGCAGCACATCGCCGATCAGCGTGCCCGCCGCTGCCGCATGCGTCAAACCCAGCAACCGCCGAGCCGATTCATTCAAGTCAAGCACCGCGTGGCGCGGATCAATCGCGATCACGCCGCGTGTCATGTTGGCGAGGATCAACGTGCGCAG
>JAGOBZ010000469.1 GCA_017999015.1 Kiritimatiellia bacterium | reverse complement strand
TGCTCACCGTCACCTGCGTGGCGGCGGCGGTTTGCGCAGAGAATGTCGCGCCCGCCGCATCTCCGGAAACCACCTGCCATTCATAGGCGAGCGATGAACTTGACGGCAGTCCGTCATCAAACGCCGTCGCCGTGAAGGTCATCGGGCGATTACGAACGATCTTGCTGTCCGGTCCCCCCGCAGGAGAAACGGTGACCTGCGGAGCGCGGTTGTTCATCGAAACGGGCTCCGCCGCAAGCTGCCGGATTTCGGCTGGCGAAAGTTTACGGTTCCACACGCGCACCTCATCAACGATTCCCGGAAAGGCACGCGACAGCTCCTTGCCCTCTCCGTCAGGGAAATAACCCCAGACCGTATTGGCGGCTGTTTCATACCACGGCCAACCGCCGACATAGAAATTGTTTGCGGTCACACGTCCGCCATAAACAGTGCCGCTCGTACGGCTGGACGGCACGCCGTCCACATAGACCCCCACGTCGGTTCCGTATTTGCGGTCAAGGACGAGGCAGACATGTGCCCAGCGATCAGCGAGCGGAACGCTCGGTGCCGTCCAGAATTCACGGCCCCACCCCGGAGCTGTGGCAGTGCCGTCCTTGAACCCTTGCTGTGTGACCGCAAAACCGCCGCTCCCCGTGCCGTCATCGGCTACGTTCAGGGCGAACGCGAAGGTGTACGGGACACCGAAAATGATCGGCTGTTTGACGCGGTTGGTGGAGGCCGTGTCATAGTAGATCCAGGCGCTGACCGTGCGATAGTTGTCAGCGGGCCATGTGTTTGACGCCCCTTCGGCGACCGTTTCCGGCATTTGCATGCCCGTCGAGAAATAGGCGCGCGCCCCTGTCGCCTTGAAACCGTATCCGACTTTTCCGTCTGCATAAAACGTTGTGCTGTAGTTGGCGTTATCCACGCACAGGTTCCCGGAAACGCCCTCGCGGCGCGGGGAGCCTTCGTCGCCCGTGACGCTCATGACCAGGCCGTTCGTCAAACCCGGCGACGCGGCATCCGCCGAGACGGTCACCGTGGTCTGCGCGGTCGCCCCACGGTCGCCATCCGAAACCGTGCAGGCGAGCACGTACGTCCCGGCAACGGTGAATGTCGCGCGCGTCGATACGGCGAACGGCGGTTCGAACCACACGCCGCCCGGCCCCGACACGCGCACCCATTTCACGCGGAGCGCGCCCGGCTGCGAATCGGCATCGGCAACGGATGCCGCGAGCGGGATCGGCTCCGGCAGCGTGCCGGCTGCCGTCTCGGCAAGCCCCGCAGTCGGCGTTGCGTTCTCCGCCGGCGCCGCAATCCGCGTCACGGCGACATCGTCAGTGTTCGCGCGAAGAGCCCCCGCGACAGTCGCGCGGAAGACGTACGTCCCCTCTGCGGGCAGCGTCACTGCCGTCACCACTGCATCGGGCGTAAGGATCGACGCCCCCTCGCCGGAGACGCATGACCACAGGACTGTCCCGTCGCCGTCGCCGAGCGCGGCGCGCAGTTCGGCGGTCTGAGACGTAGTGACAAAATCGACGCCCGCATCGACTGCGGCAGGACCGCGCGCAAGTTCGGCGATCTTCTCTGCGGACAGCGCGCCATCCCAAACGCTCACGTCGGAAAGCGTGCCCATGATCGGCCGCAAAGCGTCTTTGTTGGTATTGCCGAACGTGACGCGTGCGCGCGGATCTTCAATTTCCCAACCGCGAGCCACCGCCGTCTCCGCTCCAGTCGCGGCGAGCGAGCCGTTGATGTAGGCGCGTGGCGTCTGGAACCATGTGTCCGTGGCGGCACCGTAACGGTGCGTGAACACGAACGCGAGATGGCTCCACACGTCACGACCGGCGAGAGACGGGTTCAGGAATTGCGGAGTCGTGGCATTGTGCCAAAAAACGCGCAGGCTGTTGTTGTCCCGCGCCTGCTGGAGTTCGGCGCGGGCCTCCGTGCTCATCGCAAAGATCTGCGGGTAGTTGTTGCCTGCGATCAACTGATTGAGCGTTTCCGCCTCGACGGGGATGTTGATCCACATCGTGATCGTCGTGTCGAGCAGCGCCTGAAAATTGTTCGTGGCGGCATAGGCCCAGGATGACGACGTGCCGTCGAAATAGAGCCCCTTGCCGGTGGGCGCGTCCACATGCTGCACGGTCGGGCCGAGCAGGAGGTCATTGGATAAGCCGGTCTCTTCAGCCACGGTACGCGAGGCGTCGCCATGTACCGTCACGTCGTTCATGCTCCAATGGCCGATCAGTTTGGGCGCGCGCGCATCGAGCGGACGCCGGAATTCGGCGCTGACCTGTTCGGCCGAGAGTGCCGTGCCGAACACGCGGAACTCATCGATCTGTCCCCAGACGGGGCGCTTTGAACCCGAGATGCCCTGATTCATGAAGATCACGGCAGGATTGGCGACCTCGATGGAGCCCGTGGCGACAAGGTTTGTCTTGGCGTGAACCAGCACGCCGTTGAGGTAGTAGTTCCATTGGCAGATCGCGCCGCCCGTGGTTCCGTCCTTCGCACCGGTATCCTCAAGCGTGATCGCATGGTGGCTCCACCATGTCCGGTACGCGCCTGCAAAAATGAAGGGTGCCAACCCCGTCTGGCCCACGCTGTGCCGGAAACTCTCCGTCGTGCCCTCGAACATGAGGCTCATGCCCGACAGCCCGTTGAAAATATAGGGGTACTTGTTGTCCGCACTGGTTATCGAAGCGTCATTGTCCGCCGGATTACGGTATAGCCAAAACGATATCGTGCGGCTCGTGAGGGCCGGACATGAGAATGTGGCCCACGTGTTCGTCGTACCGTCGGAGGCAAGCGCCTTGCCCGAGAGGCGGCTTTCCGCCAGCGACAGGCCGGGGCCGAGCGTCAGATCGTGTCCGTTCCCGCTGGCGTCGACGATTTTCTCGGCAGCCGCTTCATCCATAGTCCACCAGATCAAAGGATCTGGCAACGTGACGGCTTCAACCGACATGAGCGTGCCGCAGGCGACGCTTAGCAACAGTTGTTTCATTATGCACTCCTTATCCTGGTTGTGT
>JAGOBZ010000468.1 GCA_017999015.1 Kiritimatiellia bacterium | reverse complement strand
TCAGCGGGAATAATGACGCAGTCTGCCTGCGCATTCAGGGCAGCACAGTGGAAGACCGCGTCACCGTGCGCACGGGCGGCGTGCTCTCCTGCCTGCCCGGCGCGTGGTTCAATATCGGTGTGCGCGGCCCGGGCGCGCTGAGCATCGAAGGCGGCACGGCGCAGCTCGGCAGCGTCAGTCTCGGTTACCAGCAGCGGCCCGAATATTACGGCGGCGCCTACGGCCGCGTGTTTGTCACCGGCGGCGGCATGCTGGATGTGACCGGGCGCTGGAACTGGATGGGCGAGAGCAACAACCTCGGCCGCGTCAACAGCGTGTTTGTCGGCGACGGCTCGCCGGCCGGCGCGACCCTGCGCCTGCCGCCCACGGTTCAGACGCGCGCGGACGGCTGGTCCACGCTGGCTCTGAACGGCGGCACGCTGGTGACCACCGGACAGGGCCTCGGCACCCCGGTCGGCGGCAACTACCTCTACGGCCTGAAGCAGTTCTATGTCGGTCCGGCCGGCGGCACCTTCGACACGGCCGGACAGGCGATCGCGCTCGCGCTGCCGGTCGGTGCCGACGCGCCGGGCGGCACGTTCGCCAAAGCCGGCACCGGCACGCTGGCGCTGACGGAGCCGCTGCGCTGGGACGGTCTGATCGACGTGCAGGGCGGCGTGCTGAATGCGGCGCTCGGCACGGCGTCGGTGCGCCAGACCGAGGTCCCCGATCTGCTGGCGCGCTACAGCATGGAGAACGGCAGCCTGTACGACAGCTCGGGCAACGGCCGCCACGCCGTGCAGCGGGGTGCGCTGGATTATGTGGCCGGCACCAACGGCCTGACAGGTGTGCGTTTCGCCACCGGGATCTCGTCGGTCTGCACGCCGCTCGACGCCGAGTGCCGCGGGCTCTCGTCGTTCACGGTCGCCCTGTGGCTGTGGGTCAACAACGTCACGGCCGGTGCGGCCACCCCCACAACCTTCTTCACCACGCGCGCGACCAACGGCACGAACGGACCGTACGAAATGATGCTGCGCATGAACACCAACAAGGTGCGCATGATGTCGACGGGCAACACCACCTCCTGGACATCAGTCGACACCACGGGCGCGGTCCCGGGGCCCAACCAGTGGTTCCATGTGGCGTATGTGATCACGCCGGCCGGCGTGACAGCCTACATCAACGGTCAGCCCGCCGGCACGTCAACGGCAGCCGCCATGAAGACCACACTGCTCACGCCGCCGGACCGGCCGCTCGGCGATTTCGGCTTCGGTTTCGGCCATTACCATCTGGCCACGCCGCAGACCGGACAGTTCACGGGCCGCCTGGATGACGTGCGCGTCTACGGGCGCGCGCTGTCGCAGGCCGAAGTCCAGCAGGTGATCGACACTGCGGACGCGCTGCCTGACCTGCGCGTGGCCGGCGGCGCGACGCTCGCGGCGCAGGGCGCGACGAACACCGTGCGCACGCTCTCCGGCGAAGGGTATGTGAGCGGCGCGCTGACCGTGCTCGACCGGGTGTCGGCCGGCGATGACGCCGGCACCCCGGCCGGCGCGACGCTGATGGCCGAGCAGGTGACGCTCGCGCCGGGCGCGGTCTACGCCTGGTCGTGGTCGCCCTCCGCCCACGACATGCTGCTGACCGGCGATCTCGTGATCGGCGGTGCCGGCACGCTGGATCTGGGCCGTTCCGAAGGCGATCTGATCAACGGTTCGTTCCGCGCGGTGCTGATGACCTACGACACGCTCACCGGAGCGGAGTACCTCTCCGGATGGACGCTCGTGAATGCCGGCGGAAAAGGCTACAATGCCGTGATCAAAGCCGAGAACGGCGAGGTGGTGCTGGAGTACGAATCGACGCGCGGCACCCTGATGTGGCTGAAGTAGCGTCCAGTAAAAGAGAAGGCGGAACCGTATGGCGAAACGATCTGGCTGGCGCAACGGGCTCGCGCTCATTGCGCTGTGCCTCTGTGTGGCGGCGCGCACCGAAGCGGGCGCGCTGGAAACGTATGTGCGGCAAGCGGACGCCTCCTTCGCGTGGCGGCTGCGCGACACGCAGATGCTCGAAGGGATCGAGGTCGCCACGCTGGAGTTGACCTCGCAAACGTGGCGCGGCGGCCGCTGGACGCACACGCTCTACATCGCGCGCCCCGGCACGGTGCGCTTCCCCGCGACCGCCTTCCTCGAGATCACGCACAGCGCGGGCCGCAAGAATCTGCCTGCGGTCAAGCGCCTGGCCGAGGCCGGCGGCACGCTGGTCGCGGTGCTCACTGACGTGCCGAACCAGCCGCTGTACGACAACCGGTACGAGGACGCCCTGATCGCGTACACCTTTGACCAGTATCTGCGCAGCGGCGACGGCTCCTGGCCGCTGCTGCTGCCGATGGCCAAGAGCGCCGTGCGCGCCATGGACGCGGTGCAGGCCTGGGCGCGCGCCGCGCACGGGCAGCAGGTCGAGCGCTTCGTGGTGTCCGGTGCCTCGAAGCGCGGCTGGACCACCTGGCTCGCCGGTGCGATGGACCCGCGCGTCTGCGCCATCGTGCCGGTGGTGATCGACATGCTCAACATGAAGGCGCAGACCCAGTGGGCGCAGCGCGTGTACGGACGTCAGAGCGAGAAGATCAGCGACTACACCGACATCGGCCTGATGGAGCGGCTGGACCAGCCGGAGGCCGCCCGCCTGCTGGAGATTGTGGATCCCTTCAGTTATCGCGCCGCTTTCACCATGCCCAAGCTGCTGCTGCTCGGCACGAACGATCCTTACTGGACCGTGGATGCCCTTCGCCACTACTGGAACGACCTGCCGGGTCCGAAGGTGGTCTACCAGGCCCCCAACGCCGGCCACGGCGCCGGCGGCACCGAAGGCGCCGCGCGCGCCCGCGCCGCCTTTCTGCAGATGATCGCGCAGGGCAAGCCGCCGCCGCAGGTGAGCTGGCGGCGGCAGGACGGCGCGGCGGACGCGCTGCACGTTGAAGCCGACCGCCGTGCGCGCGGTGCGCGTCTCTGGCAGGCGCACGCTCCGACCCGCGATTTCCGCAAGGC
>JAGOBZ010000034.1 GCA_017999015.1 Kiritimatiellia bacterium | reverse complement strand
ACAGGTTTGACTGGGGTGGGGTGGGCTGGGAGGTGTGTACAAGAGATAGGGAGGGAAGGGGGGGGGGGAATGAGTGATCGGACAAGGGGTTCGGTCGCATTCAATCCAACATTCAGTCCTACCAGGAGAACGTCCATGAACATCGGTGAAATCAAGAAGAACGCCAGCGGCCAGCTGATCGGCACTGTCGAAACGTTGACGATGACGCGCACCATCGGCCTGCGGCCGGTCAGCTCCAGCAACGCCCGCGCGCCCAAGTACGAAATCGTCGCGCTCAACGATCAGCGCCGCTGGGTTGCCGTCGGCGCTCTGTTCGAACTCGCCTCGAACTCGACCGGCGAGATCTTCTACCAGGGCAAGATCGACGATCCGTCGATGTCGCAGCCGCTCTATATCGCCGCCTTCCCGCGCGAGGACGGCACGATGGCCATCGCCTGGCAGCGTCCGCGCCGCCGCAACAGCCAGCTGGGTTCGAGCGAATACGGCGATGGCGACATGTTCACCGGCGGCGAGGCAGCCGATGCCGGTGAGGCCAGTGACGGGCATAACGGCGATGGCCTCGGCGACAGCACCGCTACGCCGCCGGGCAAGCGCGGCCGCGCCAATGCCAAGGACGGCGCCGAACACGAAGGCGCGCTGCCGCCGCTCGTCGACGCCTGAGTCCATCCCGCACCTCCGACCGAACGGGGACCCAATCGCGGGTCCCCGTTCCCACGCAATGGCCGCAGGCTCGCCCCACTTGCGGCCTGAGGCGGAACGCCGGCCATCCCCCCGCCCGGCGTTCCGCCTCTTCTTTTGCCTGGGCGGCAACGGAGACACTTCATGTTCACAGATAGCGAACGCTTCGCCTTCGACACGCGGCGGCACCATGCCTTTGCGACTACCGGCAATGCCTATGACGCGTCGCAATGCGACGAGAGCATCAAAACTGGCGATACCCTGATCGTGCTGCCCGAGCGCGTGATTGCCGTCGCCATGACCTGGCCCTTCGCGGTGACCGCAGAAGCAGGAAAGCTTCACAGCGTAGCGCCGCCCCGCGAAAGCGAGACGCTGGCCGACATCGCCCGGTTGCTTCATGTGACGACTGCCGACTTCGAGCACGCGGCCGAGCTGGCGCGCTGCCTCGGGTTTTCGCTCGACCCCAACCTTGTGCCGCTGCTGCCAGCCTGAACGCGCCGGACGCCCTTGCTCGCGCAAGAGGCTGGTGAGGGGAGAGGGGCGATCGCGGTCGGATCAACCTATTGCGAAAGGACACGTACCATGGGCGACAGAGCCCCCGTTCACATCACCATCGGCGGCGCGCTGCGCCGCGACCTTCTGGCCGACCTCGCAGCCTGCGCCGAGGAATACGATCTGCGCACCGAATGGGACGGCGAGCCGTTCGGTCCGGCGGCGGTAACCGAGGGCGAGTCGCTCGAGCTCTACGGCACCGAACTCAACGGTGGGCAGGTCACGGAGGTCGACGCGTTCTGCATCGAGCACGGGTTGATCTTCCGGCGCTGGTCGGGCGGCTGTCCCGGGGCCTATCTCCCCGAGATTGTCGTGTTCGACGGCACGGGGCCCATGCGCGACTACACGGCGAGCGAAGACGAATATGTCCTCTTCCCGCCGTCCTGGATCAGGGGCTTCACCCGGCTGCGTGACCTCAAACGGGCGATGGCCAAGGCCGAGATCACCGTCCCGCCGCTCGTCATTATCTCACGCGCCGAACCGCCCCGGGAGGGCGCTCTACCATGAAATACGTCGTCGCCTTTTACGCGGTCGATCGCGCTTACGGCGGGCCGGAGGAAGGTGGATGGTGGTTCGACACCGGCGAACTCGTCCGCCTACACCGGGTCTGCCTTACCGAAGCTGCTGCAGCGCGGCTCGCGGTGCGCGCCAATCGGCTGCTCGACCTGGTCCAGCGCGGCCATTGCCGCCTTGATTCCGTGCTCTACGTCGGCGGCCGCTACCGCGCCTGCCTGTTCGAACACATGGCTCCGCCCCGCTTCCCGCAAGCCCCACCCCGTTACGAATGAGGCTCCCATGACCGATCCCGATTCTGCAGCGTCGCCGTCTGATGAACGCGGCCGCACGCTCGCGCAGTTCCCGCTCTCGCGGGTGACCGAGGTCTTCCATGACGAAATGCTGGGTGTTCTTCCCCCGGCCCATATCCGCGGCGCGGCCGGCTTCTTCGTCTCCGAAGCGGTAGCCGAGGACATCCACGCCCAGTTCGTCAGCCGCGATGGCCGTTTCTACGGCGGCTATGTTGCGCTGCGCGATCCGGAGACCTGGATCACCTCGGCCCGTATCGCCGCCTACGATGTCGATAACCCTTACGCGGTGGAACTCGCCTGGTATCCCGATGGGGCAGGGGAGGCTGCTGCGTGACCCGCCACAGGCTCCTCGAACTCGGGGCAGGGCCAGCGAACGAGCCCTGCGCCCAGCTCGGCCGAACCCCCGATTTCGAGCGCGTCAACAGACATGAGCTGCGCGCCTTTCAGGCAGCGGTGATCGCGGTCAACGGCCCGCCGCCTGAACCGCTGGAATTCGCGGCGATCGCCAACGCTCATGATTTCGGGACGTACCGGACGCTGTGGATCGTCTCGCTGGTGGCGGTACTGCCGCCCAGCGCCCGGCGCTGGCTCAATGGGCTGGACGTGCCGTCAAGCTGGATCAGCGCGGGGTTCCCGCCGCCGGTCACTTACGCAGGTTCGGGATTTCCATGCGTGCGCCCTTTTGCCGAGGTGATCGCTGGCGCGTTCCAGATCACGCGGCCGCGCGACGACGGCAGCATCTTTCCGCCCGCAAACGCGGTCCTCCACCGCAATCTTGAAGCTACCTACGGCCCCATGCTGGCCGCACGCGGGGCGGGCGTTACCCCGGCGATGCCGACGGGAGGGTAGGGGGAACACGGCGGGCAGGCGAACAAGGAGACCTGCCATGCCCCGCTTTTACACCGGAATCGGTGCACGCCGCACCCCGCCCGAAGTGCTCGCGCTGATGACGCGCGCTGCCTTCGCCCTGCTCAAACGCGGCTACCTCCTGCGCTCCGGCCATGCAATCGGCGCCGACAGCGCGTTTGAACGCGGGGCGGGGGAGGACAAGCAGATCTTCCTGCCTGCGCCGGGCTGGCGGGGCTCGGCGAGCCAGTTCCACCCGGACGCATTGCCGCCGGAGCTGTGGCAGCGCGCACGGGCCATTGCTGCCGCGGCGCACCCCGCTTTCGCCGGACTCGATCCTTTCATCCAGGCCTTGCACACCCGGAACGTGTTCCAGGTGCTGGGGCCTGAGCTCAATGCGCCCGCCGACTTCGTCCTGTGCTGGACCGCCGATGGCGAAGCCTCGGGCGGGACCGGTCAGGCAATCCGCATCGCCGCTGCCCACGGCGTTCCCGTCTACAATTTCCAGCGTCCGCGCGAGCGTGCGCACGTCGAACGCCACCTCTCACTCTGAGCATTGCCCTGCCGTTCCGGTCCCCGACGCAGCTGCGCTGGGCAGCGCCAGTCTGGGGCGGCTGTGCGCTTCCCGCGAAGGAACTCCCATGTCCGCAATCCACCTCGCCCTCGATATTCCCTGCACGCGCGACGATGCTGCCCGGCTGTTCGCCGTGCTCATCTTCCTGGCACAGCTTGAAACCGACCCGGATGCCAAACCGGGGCCGGAACTGGACGCGACCTTCGGCGCAAACGCGCGCGAGGCGCTGCTCGGGATCATCGGCCACCCCGTGCCGCTCGGGATCGACTGCCGCTATGATCCCGTGACCAACCTGCTGTCGGTCACTGATGTCGAGGGCAGGCCTAACCTTTCCGCCGTGCCGGTGCTTCTCCTCTGGCTTTACCCCGACAAGCTGCCGCTCGCCTACGCGGCCCACACCGCCGCGCGTCCCGAGCACAAGGTCTGGACGCTGATCGGGCTCAATCGCATCGAGATCACCGAGGACGCGGCCTCGGTCGAGACGCGCCTTGCGGCACTCCGCTCCGAACCCGGCGCTGTGCGCCGGATCGACCTGCTACCGACAAAGCCCTTGCCGAACGGCGACTGACGCCTGGGTGCGTGCCCACTCACGCGGCGGCGCGGTCCGGAGGGGTGTCGCCGGTTCGGCGCCGGGGACAACGCGGTGGCAGCGGCTCGCCTTCCTTCCACACCATGTGCGTTACGCCCTCGCAGGCGAGCAGCGCCTCGAGCGGTTCGCTGGCCTCAGTATCGCCATCATGGATATGGATCGCGGTTGCATCCTCGCCGGTGTCCTTGAGCACCAGGCTGGCGATCGGCGCGCTGGCATCGAGGTTGACCCGCATACCCTTCACGAACCGGCGCTTCTCAGCGACCGTCTTGGCAATGAGGTACTGTTCGTCGCTGCTTTCGTAGGGCAGCCATTCGCCGGTCACCGGCATCAGCGCCACTTCGATCAGGTCGAATGTCCCTTGCCTGCGCCGCGCGAACGAGCCGGCAACGACGAGGTGGCCCTGGTTCCCTTGTGCCTGCCACAGCGCCAGCTCGCCCGCGAACCGCTTGTGGAAGCGGCGCGCCATGTCGGGGTCCATGACGAACGGCATGTCGCCGACGTGACGAAGTACGATGCGCTCCGCGCCGTGCGCCGGGGCGATTTCCTTGATCTCTCCCACCACCACCATCAACTCGTCACGCGAACGGTAGACGCGCTCAAGCGCCGCCCGGCGGCGCGCGCGCAGGTCCTCCTTGTCCTCGAGCCGGAACGTCTCGGGCACGAACAGGACATGGGACAGAGCTTCCTGCTTGACCTTGCAGCTGGCCGCGGCTTCGAGCAGCGCGCGGCGCACCACGAACCAGCTGCGCTTGCCCGCCATCTTGGGATGCCAGTGCGTCAGTTCGGCCCGGTCCCACAGGACATGGAGCAGCCCCCGCATCGACAGCTTCTGGCCTGTGGACTTGACCGTCGGTTTGTCGTTGGTGAGCGCCGCTGGCGCGAGCCGCGCCGCACCGCGTGACAGCGGAAAGGCGAGCTTGAGCGTCGTTTCGCCGGAAGCCTCGTCGTCGATCACGGCATTTCCCCGGACCTGGGCCATGCCGGTCAGGAAGTCCGGAGCCTCGTAATGGTCGCAGGCCGTCGCATGACGTGCGCCCGAACCTGGCCAGCGCGCCAGCACGTAGCGATCATGGCGGTGGCTGATATAGAGCGGCAGCTCTTCGTGCCTGCGGCATTCGCAGAGCACCCGCTCCTTGCGCGCATAGGCTGCGCCGAGCACAGCCTGCAGGTCATCCTGGCCGCCGGTGACGACCTTCCCGAGCACACGGTATCGCTGGATCATTGGGGATCTCCAATTTCTCGCGATCGACGCTGCCCGTTCGACCTCTCGCGCATTCTCCTTTGGTTTGTCTGACGCGGCCCGCATGGCGCGCGCTGGGCCAAGTCTATCCTTGCCCGTGACCCCCGGCAAGGCCGGCGGCGCAGAGCGTAACCTACCGCCAGATTCGCTTGGTCAGTCCGCTTGGCCCGCCTCGTGCGCGAGGCTCTCGGCAATTCCCTCGGCAAGCCCGAGGCACAGTGCGGCTTCTTCGCGGCTCAGCACGATCTCGCTCGCGGCCTGATCGGCGAGCTTGCCTGCCAGTACTGTCGCCATGGCCTCAGCGACCATGCGCGCGCTCGGCATCTGGACCTCCTGATCCATTCGCGATTCTCCCTTGCCAGTCGCATGGAAACACTGCCCCTGCGGGCGCTTCCAGAACGGCCCCCAATAGCCTTTCTAGAGCCGCTGGTCGAGCATTGCTGCAATCCACTGACGCGGTGGGCCCGCCATGCGGGCGACAATCGCACATCGGTATTGGGCTAAAGGTGGTTGGGGTGTTGGGAGGCAAAGGGCAGGGGAGAGGGCGGGGGCACCCCTACGCCCGCGCCCCGCGCGGGGCTTGGGGCGACCCGCTCTACTCGCTAGGGCGCGCGGTCGGCGCTCTCGCGCCGCCGCCCGCCCAACCTCGCCGGCAAGAATGCCGGCCCTTCGGGTGACGATCGGGGCCAGTCGGGAAGAGGGGAGGGCTTGGTTCGACAGAGCGGCCGCGCTAGGGATTGTCGATGCCTGTCGTTCTTGCCGCTGCAGCCTTGTGCGTTTCCGTGACCGTCCATGACGGCGACACCATCCGCTGCGGCCGCGAGCGGGTGCGCGTCGCCAACATCGACGCGCCTGAACTGCCGGGCAGTCCCAAGTGCCAGGATCGCCGGGTGTCCTATGCCTGGTGCGATTACCGGGCAGGCGAGGCGGCGCGCGTGGCGCTCGTCCGGCTTGTCTCGCGCGGTCGGGTCATGATCACGCGGCTTGGCACCGATCCCTATGGGCGGACGCTTGCCACAATCTCGGTGAACGGCGTGGACGCCGGCGACTACCTGATCGCGCAGGGCCTCGCGAAGCCCTGGCGCTGACGCGCCCATTCGCACGCGGTGGCACTCTGAAATTTCCGGATCAGCCCGCTCTTCGTGCAGGTGCTGACGCACAAGGCCGTTGCGGTAAGCGGAGAGAAATCGAGGTTTCTCGTGCGATCTCGTTCTGACTTGCCCGGACATGCGCAGGCGGGAGTACCGCTTCGAGGGGAGGGTGCGCATGGACACCGGCGTGGTGCCGGGGTGCCCTGACGGGATGCAACCAAGGCAGACGGGTAGGAACGCCTGGGAACCTGCGGCCTGAACTGACGAAACCGCCCTTCGTTTGCCGATGAACCCTGCAGCGCCAGTCCCTGGCCGCAACCCAAAAGCAGCGGACCGTGAAGCCCTGCGGGCTTGCCGCACCACTCCTCGCTTTTGGGTTTCCCTCACGCCCGTTTGATTTTTGGCGTTCGGTGCGGGCCCGGGCCTTTGGCCCTGCCTGTGGTCTTCATCGGCGGGCGGTTCCGCCGAATTCAAGCCACGGAGAAACCCCATGAAGAACCTCGTCATCCTGATCGGCCGCATCGCTAGCCAACCCGAAACCCGTCACGCCGGTGAAACCGCGATTACCTCCTTCACTCTTGTCACCGACCGCCCCAAGCTGGTCGATGGCAAGACGGTCAAGAACGAGGCCGGCTACACCGAGACCCTCGCTGAGTTCCACCGCGTCACCGCTTTCAACGGCCTCGGCACTTCGGTCGCCAAGCACAAGAAGAAGGGCGACATGGTCGAGGTCCAGGGCCGCCTCCACTACTCGAAGTGGACGGACCGCGAGGGCGTCGAACGCTACGCGGTCGAGATCGTCGCCGAGGAAGTCCTCTTCCTCTGACCGGAGCCCGGGAGGCGGCAGCGCCGCCTCCCAACGGGGGGTGAGGCCAATCCCTGCCGGATCGTTGCACCCCCGATTTCTCACAAAGACAGGAATTCCCCATGACGATCACTGCCGAAACGCCGGTGTGGGATACGCCGAGCGGCATGGGCGGCACCTTCACGGTGGCGCTGCTTGAAGACGATCCTGCCTGTCCAACCGTCCTCGCGCGGGTCTGTTATGGCCGCCTCGATGAGGCAGGCCGCTACCATCCCTGGCGCGAATGGGATGGCTACACGTTCCGTGTCGCCCGCACCGAACTCGCTCATCCGCGCCGGTTTGCCGATCCGACCCCGCGCTACCGACCGCCGGGGTGAAGGTGGATGCCGCGTTGCACAAAATTCAACTGCCGGACCTTATTTCGCATTTGCAGCATTTAAGGCGTCACCCCATATCAGGAGTGCCTTTCAGGCATCCTCTCCCAAAACTTTCCAAGGGGCCGGCGCAAGCTGGCCCCATTTTTTTGCGCATGTCGATCTGGAGCGCAAGCCAACGGCACTGGCATTTGGCGGCCGCGGCCCATAGGGTCCGCCATCGCCAATTAGAGAAAGACCGCACGCAATGGCCGATGAAATGCTCCTGGATCATGTCGCCGATATTGTTTCAGCCCACGTCAGCAACAATTCGGTCGCGGCGGGTGATCTGCCAGGCCTGATCCAGTCGGTCTACGCTTCGCTGGCTTCGCTTGGTCAGGTGCCCGAGCCGACCGAGGAAGTCCGTACGCCCGCCGTGTCGGTGCGCGCATCAGTCAAACCCGATGCGGTTACCTGCCTTGATTGCGGCGCGAAGTTCAAGATGCTCAAGCACCATCTCAGCACCGATCATGGCATGACTCCGGCCGAATACCGCGCCCGCTGGAACCTCGCTGCTGACTATCCAATGGTAGCGCCGGACTATGCCGCTCGCCGCAAGGAACTTGCTCTCAAGATCGGTCTCGGACGCAAACCGCGTCAAGTGGCTGTGGTTGCACCCGCCAAGCTGAAGCGAACACGCAAGAAGCTTGGGGTCGCCTTCGGCTCGCAAGGTGTGGTTTCGGGAGGGGTGCTGGACGGTTCCTGAGTATTCAGTTCAGGGAACCTCGACTGGCACGGGGGCAAGCCCCTTCGCCCGCTTTGCGAGCTTTCGATCGAAGGTCACGAAAGCGCTGCAATGCCCGGCCTTGGCCAGATGCAACGCATCGGCAAAGTCCATCCCTTCGCCTAGCCAGTCGAGCGCCTGGGCAACTTCGACCGGCTCCTCCAGTGTGATACCTGGAAGACCACCGATCGCGCGGAGTCCGTCGGCAATAGCCGCGGGCGTGAAATTGTAACCGGCGCGCAGGACCCATTCGATCTCGAGCACGACGGTCGTTGCAACGAATACGTCGCCTTCCTTGATGACCTTGCGCGCCGCTTTGGCCTGCTTTTCATCGTCGGCGGTCAGAAACCTGACGACGATATTGGTATCAATCGCGCGCACGGCGCTTTGCTTCCTTCGCGATAGCTGCATCCATCTCCTCGAGCGACAGCGCGGGACCACTGTGGCGCATGGAGCCGAAAACCGCATCGATCACGGTTTCGGGAAAGGCCGGGGTAGCTCTGAGGAGCACCCCATCGGGCGTGTCTTCCACGGTCAGCCGGGTGCCTGCAGACCAGTGTCGCCCTTCGCGGATAGCCTTGGGCAGGATAACCTGCCCCTTTGTCGAGATCACCGTCGTGATCCGCTCCTGCATACCCATCTCGATCTCCAGCGGTAAGATGAAAGTAAGATAGCCGCGCATCCGATCCTTGGCAAGCCCATGCTGAGAACAGCCATCGCTGCTTCTCATATTGTGCGATTGTGCCGGTTCTGTCGTTTGTGACACTTTACCCGGCGGGTAGAGTGTCAGAACTGACAAACCGTACGAGGCACGCGAAAGGGGATTCACAAGATTCACCTTTTGTGCTCAAAACTGATCCATGCAGGACCAAACACACATTTCCGGCGTGGGAGCCATCTATGCAGCGTTGGCTGCGGCATCGAAACGCCCGCGATATGCCTTCCTTGTCCTCCAGCTCGTGGCTGAAGCAGCCGACGCCCGTGGCCGTGCCGGTCCGCTCGTCGGCCGAGGAGAAGCCCCGATGCTGCTACGCGACTGGCTATGCACCCAGCTTCTTCCCATGAGCGAGCAAAGCGTGCGCCGCGCAGGCCTGAGGGCCCGCGTAACGATCTCGCTTCAGCACCAGCTGACCGGCGATCCTGACGCCGATACAGCACGTGTCGATCACGCGGTCGAAGAGCAGGTCCTGGCCGTTGGCCGTGCCAATGTCAGCCGGGCGATCTCGGACCTTGTGCGTGCCGGGCTCGTGACGCGCCACTATGCGGGTTATGCCACCAATCACGAGAACCGCGGCGGTGGGCGTCATGCGGTCTATGTGGTTCGGCCTGTCGTTCTCAGGGCGCTTGGGAAGATTGCGGCAACGCAGAGCGTTATTCCATCCTCAGCAAGATGTCAGGGCGAGCTGTTCGCGGCCTAACTTGTTGATTTAACATAATCATTATTATCAATCTTCGATTTCGCCGCCAAGTAGAGATGTCACTCGGCCCACCGACGACCGATTTATCCCACATTTTCCGGCTTGCGCCGATCTGTGGGATAAACTGAACTAGCGAAGCCGCAGCTTTGCGTCCTCGCCTTCGGCAAATGCATTGGTTGCCATCAGGGCAGACCTCGCACTGGCAAGTGTGCTCCAGTCGATGCTGTGCGTATAGCCTTGCGCGACATCGAGCATCCGGATCAGCGGAGCTGTCTGTCCGTTGTGCGAGAATGCCTTGAGCGCTGAGAGATAGTCCGTCCGGTATGCTGTCGGAATGATGATCCGCTCCTGATCACGGGCAACAAGTTCAGCGTTCATCATGATGCGCGCCACGCGGCCGTTGCCGTCAGCGAACGGGTGAACTTCGCTTACCAGTGTCATCATGAAAACCGCGCGCTGGAACGGATCGTCGAGCGCATTCAGAAATTCAAAACCTCGCTCGAGGGTTCCGTCGACGAGGTCGGGATGCACGAATACGGTAGCCCCGGCCTGGTTTCCCCGTTCCTTGAATGCGCCGGGCAGCTTGTCGGGCCGTGCCTCCATGACCGAAGCGTGACGCCTTCGTAGCAAGTCGCGGAAGCCGCCAAAATCGGACGGCAGAGCTTTCAATTGCTGCAGGTCGGAAACAATGCGGAAAGTTCCGAGCACGTCGTGGGCGTCTTCTGGCCTCTCGTTCGGAATGACCCCGTCGAAGACAATCTGTGCCGCTTCCTCCACGCTGAACTCGGTACCTTCGATGAAGTTCGAAAAGTACGATTCAAAGAACGCCAGTGTCGCATTGGCCTCGGCGGTCCGGGGCGGAACCGGGCGCATCTCCACCATGGTTTCGCGAAGCGCCGCAAACAGCCCCTCAAATAGCCTGATGCGATCCGGATCGAATGGATGCCCGGCAAGCCGTGCCTTGCCAATCTCGCTCTGCATTTCCGCTTCGCGCGTCCCGAGCAACGATCCGATCAGGTTATCAAGTTCGTCCGCTTCGGCCTCGTAACCGAGCTCGGGCGCGATCCTGCGCGCGTCGTCGCGCAGTCGATTGACCCCCGCCTCCCCTTGCTGGCGGATCATCGCATCGAGCCGTCTTTCCAACTCTCCGCGTTCGATCACTCGCGATGTGCGGTCTTTACGACCTCTCGAAGGCCGCAAGTTTTCGAGATAGGCACGCGCTGTCGAAGCGAGGCGCGCGCCTCCGAAAACGCGGTCGCTGTCCAGCGCGCCGGGTCCTGGCCGCGGTCGCAATACCAGTCCCGGAAGTTCGGTGTCGCGCCGCTTTGCCGAAATCAGAAAGACCGACCCATCTTCGGCCGGCTTGCTCTCCAGTGCAGTCCGGTCGGCAATGATTGCATCTGGGTAATAGGACGCGATCAAGGTATACCAGTTTCGGCGCACGAGCCGTTCGGGATCCTCGTCGAGGTTCCGGGTGTAAAGACGGGTTCCGAGCTTGCGCAGTTGCCCTCGCCGGGCAGCCTCGTAGACGGCTCCCGAAATCGTCCCGTCCGAGACGAAAACTTCCGGCAATGCGGCAATCGAAAATTTGGACATAAGCTGCTCCTGACGGAGCACCTATCCGAGTTTTCGTGCTTTAAGAAGTGGATTGTCCGAGAAAACGAGATTTAACTCCCAAAAATCCCGAGATTTTGCGAGTCATCCAATGGGCCCATGCCGAGACTGCCGGCCGTTTTTGGCCCATTGGGACCACTCATCTTTGTTAGAAATATCGCCCCATTTTTCTAACAGGATTTGCCTGAACGGCATGCGATCAGCCGAGCTCGCCGGCATTGGCCTGATCGAGCAGATCCATGAATGTCCGCGCCGCTTCGCGGTCGCGAGGGTCCTTGAACGCCACATCGAGGTCCGGCGCCGAACCCAGCATGTAGAGCAGCGACCACATAGCGAACCTGCGTCCCTTGTCTGTCTCGAGACCGAACTCGACCAGCATGCGCTCTATCCCGCTGGCCAGCCCTTCGGACGAAACCGCTCCGAGATCATCGGTCCCGAAAAAGCGCCGCATCTGGTCGTCGAACTCCATGGCGGTACTTCCCTCCAGCGATGCGATTATGCTGCCCACGGCAGCCATTTCAGATTGAGCGGCCCTGTCAAGAATGGCGCACTCGGTCCCGCGCGCCCTTTGTGCGCGCTCCTGCGGGTGCGGAGTTTCCTGCCCTGGGCCGCCGGCACTCTTGCCTCCGGCTCCGTCGCCGTCCCGCGCCCCGCGACAAGCACGGGTTTCACGGGACGACGGACTTGCTCCGGCAAGGGGTCCATTCCCGTCAGGCTGGCCGCGCCGTCGTCGGCGCTGGCCAGAGCGCTCCCTCGTGCCCCGCGCGGGCGCGATACGCGCCGCGGCGGGGGGTTTTGCGGGATCGCGGAAGAACCACAGCAGGGCGGCGTTTTGCGGTTAACCCCGAACGCCCCCAATCCTTTCAGGCTCGGGGGTTCGGGGGCAAAACCTAAATCTCTCTCTCATCTCGTTGGCTGAGCGAAATCAGCATCGCCATAGCATGACGCCTGGGAGATTGGCGGCCGTCAAGGATCGCGGGTGCCCCCCGATTTTGGCCTGCTGCGGCTACCGCCTTGCGAGCAAAAATCGGCTCCCCCCACGCCCGCTGCTCGCGGCGGCAGCGCGTGCGCGCCGCCGTCCCTGACTGCCTGACTCCGGCGTCCCTCCGATGGGCATCTTTCATCAGCGTGATGAGAGACAATTCCTTTTGGAGGTTATCATGACGGACCGTTTCTCGAACTTCGCCGACCTTGCCGAACACTATGCGCGGGAAATTGCCACTCCCGACTATGCTGCCGCATTCATGGAGCAGACCGAGCTGGCCAAGCTCTCGATCGAGCATGAACCGAGCGCTGCCGAAATGCCCGACCCCGAAGTGGCGCAGGCGGCAATCGAGATGATGCTCGCAACGGTGTTCGACCTGTTCCGCGACACCCGGATGGAGGACATGGCAAGCGAGGTCGCCTGGGGCATTGCCAACAGCTTCCACGTGGTCGCCAAGCGCCTCGACAACAGAGAGGATTCGATGGCGAACCGGCTGCAGGAAAAGCTGCGCGAATACGATCCGAGCGAAGTCTATGCGACCGATCTGGAAGACCTCACCATGCAGGCCCGCAGTCTCGCCGAGTGCCGCGACGCGATGGAATGCATGCGCGACCATGCCGCGAAGATCTACCTCGTGGAGACCGGTCGTCCCTTCTCACCAGTGCGCGGCTCGCGGGTGTCGTCCAAGACCAATGCCTCGATGATCGAGGCGCGCGATTACCTTGCAGCACAAAAGGCGCAGCGGCGCGAACAGTTTGCGCCCACGGGCCCGGTTGTGGTGTTCTCGGGCGGGCAGCAGTTCACCGACATTGCTCAGGTTGAAGACTACCTCAACGCAATCCGGACGCGCATCCCCTCGATGGTGCTGGCAACGACCGCACAGAACAAGGGCGCTGACGTGATCGCGGCGGCCTGGGCATCAAGCAAGAACGTCCCCGTCATCCTGTGCAAGCCCGATGCCTCGCGGGGTCCTTCGGCGCCCTACCAACGCAATGCGCGCATGCTCAGCTTCAAGCCGGTCGAGGCGGTGGTGTGCAGCGGCGGCGGCATCCAGGCGAACCTCGCTGACCGGCTGCGCGAGGCGCGCGTGCCGATGCACATTGTGCGCGAGGCCGGTGCCCAGAACGAGGCTCCCCCAGCCCGGTCAAAAGCACCGGCTCAGGCAGAACGCGGCGGTGCAAAGCGCACGGTCAATGGTGACGATCTCCCGCCGTTTTGAGCGGGAGACAACGTGATCCGACTTTACCGAAGGGTGTCCGGTCTAACCGCCGGATGCCCTTCTTTTTTGTCGATTGGAACGCCCCTGGTCTGACCCGGCTCGCTCGCTGGGCCCCGGGTGACGGCCTGTCGGCCTGCCCGCTTCCCAGCCTTCGCATCGGCCGGGCGGCAGGCCAGCACTTGGACCCACCGGTGGCGTTGACCAACAGGGGTTATAACTCTCGCAGAATTCCAAGCATGATGACCGCCATTGGCCCGCGTCAAGAAGGGCGGTTCCCCCAATTTTTCCTCCACTCCGGCTGCGCCTGCGCTCCACAAAAATCGGCACCCCCACCCCCGCTTCGCGGCGGGCCGCGGGCGGCCCGTTCCTGACCCGGGCCAAGCTCGGTCATCTTTTCGGAGGCCTCTTCAATGATTTTGACAGGAGGCTCACATGAACGCTC
>JAGOBZ010000467.1 GCA_017999015.1 Kiritimatiellia bacterium | reverse complement strand
TCAGGCAGGTGCCGCGTCCCGGGGCCGTCTCGACCGTGAAGCCGCCGTGCACCTCTTCCATGCGGCGGCGCATGTTAACCAGCCCGTTGTGACGCCCCGCGCGGCGGTTCACGGCGGACGGGTCAAAACCGCGCCCGTTATCGCGCACCTCGACGGACAGCCGTCTCCCGTCAAACTCCGCCGCCAGCCAGACCTCACTCGCGCCCGCGTGCTTGACCGCATTGTTCAGCGCTTCGCGCACCGCGCAGAAGAGGTGGTGCCGCACCGCCGATGTGACCGGTTGCGGCGGCACGTCCTGCGGCAACGCATTGCGGAAACGCAGTCCAGCCGCGCGCAGATACTCGTCCGCATATCCCCCCAGATAGGTGAGCGCGCTGTCGAGCGTGTCATTTTGGGGATTCACCGCCCAGACAATCTCGTTGAGACTCTTGGCGAGACCGCTGGCGGTGCGGAAAATCTGATCCATCCGGACACGCGCTTTCTCAGGCTGGCCGATCTCGCCCTGGCCCAGTTCGGAGAGCAAGGCCATCTGAGTCAGCCCGGCGCCCAGATCGTCGTGGATGTCGCGCGCGATCCTGACGCGCTCACGCGCCACCGCCTGCTCGCGCGCCAGTTCGCGCTCACGCTCCCGTGCCAGACGCTGCGCCGCTTGCAACTTACGCTGGCCTCGCCTGCGGACAAGATATCCGGTCAACGCTCCAGCCACAGCCAATGCCACTATAACGACGATCAACCGGAATGCCGCCGTTTGCCAGAAGAAAGCGCGGATGCTGAAAGAAATGCCCGGCTCCGACTCCCGCCACACGCCGGTCTGGCTCGACACCATCACGCGAAAGCGGTACGAGCCCGGAGGCAGTTTCGCGTAGTGAGCGAGGCGCTCCGCAGTCGGTGCGCCCCACTCGTTGTTATAGCCCTCAAGGCGCGTACGAAAACGGAGATGTTCGATGCCCGCGAAAACCGGCGCCGTGAATCGGAAAGCCACATCGCGGCTGCCTGCAGGCAGGCGGATCGCGTGCCGCGTATCCCGCGCTGGAATCCCATCGAAATGCGTTTCGGCCAGCCGGTGCCGAGGCCTTTCCCCCGAACGGGTCACGGCCGAGAGTTCCTCGATCACCGGCGGCATTCCGGACTCATCCAAACACAACGCGCCAGGGTCGAGCATCGCCACCCCGGCATGTGTCGCAAACCAAAGACGCCCGTCCGGTGTGGCGACGGCCAGCGGCCCTTGGTGGTCACCGCCGGTCAGTTTCCCCTCCAAGCCGTCGCCCCGCCCGAACGAAACAACGGCCAGGGGTGACGCACGTTCGGTCATGGCCTTGTGCAGAGCATCTTGGCGAATCCGAAAGATCGCCGACCGCGTCCCGATCCAGAGAGAACCGGCCCTGTCGTCCACCATCTGCCAGATGTCGTCATCCGGCAGGCCAAGTGTGCGGTCCACGACATGCGTCACGCCCTTCTTCCGCGTGACAGTCGCCAAACCCTTGGGCGTGGCCAGCCAGAGCAAGCCGTCATTGGCACGGTGCAGCATGCGCACCGTGTCCGACGGCAAGCCGTCGGACGATCGGAATGCCGTGAACACACCGTCCGGCGCGCGCCGCCAGAGCCCGCTGGATTGTGTGCCGGCCCACAAGTTCCCGTCCTGATCCGCCAACAGGCTCAGCACCGCATCATCAGGACCGCCGGCCGCGACCAACCGATCGTCACCGTCGTAACGCAGCAAGCCCTCGCGCGAGCCGGCCCACACCGTCCCGTCCGCGGTCTGAGCCAGCGCCGTGATGTCGCGCGAGGCATGCCCTTCCATCGTGCGCGCCTGCTTGATCGCCCCGTTTTCGCCGACCTGCCAAAGGTGATCCTCCCGCGTGCCCGCCCAAAATGTGCCGTCTTCCGCCCGGAACAGGGCGGTCACCGTAGCATGCGTGAGGACCGGAGGCTCGGTCGGCACTTCACTGAACGCGCCAGGACGTCCGTGCAACAACCCCCGACCGTCCACGCCCGCCCAGAAACCGCCGTCGCCGTCCGGCAGCAGGGCCGTCACCGTTTTGCGTTCCTGATGTCCTCCCGCCGGATACATCCGCACCGACCGCCGCCGTATCTGGTACAGGCCATTCCCCGTGCCGGCCCAGACCGAGCCGTCCGGCGTCTCCATCAGGCAGCGCACGTCGTGCGCCTTTTCGATGCCTGACCCTGCGGCCACCAGCCAGTTGGTCACGTTGGGTCGGAACACCCCTTCGACCGCACCGTACCACACCGCGCCGTCTGCCATTTCCAGCAGCGCCGCATGGCGCAGGCCGGACGGGAGCACCTCCCGCCACGTTTTCCCGCCACCGCGGAACATGCGTCCGTCCGGATGCTTAC
Source organism: Kiritimatiellia bacterium (assembly GCA_017999015.1). Taxonomy (GTDB): domain Bacteria; phylum Verrucomicrobiota; class Kiritimatiellia; order RFP12; family UBA1067; genus DUPH01. The sequence goes on along the minus strand of JAGOBZ010000467.1, from coordinate 669 downwards.
ACCACAGCGCCGAGCCATGTCCGGCAAAGACCTGAAACCAGGTGTCGCGCCTGATCGCCTCCGGCCCATCCGAGCGCGTGTAAGCCTCTCCGTCGAACATGAACAGCCCCTCTGCGCCGGAGAGCCAGACCGTGCCGCCCGCGTCCATGTCTGCCGAATAGAAGATGCCAGCCACCGCCCCGGCAGCCGGCGGCACGAGCGCCAGCGAGTGACCGGTCTCCCGGTACATGCCCGCATTCGAGGCGATCCACACCGTGCCGTCCGGATGCTCCTTGATCCAGAACAGCACCAGATGCGGCGACATCATCATCGTTCCATCCGGCGTTTCGGAGTACCACGGTGAGCCGCGACTGGTGTCGACCTCGCCCTGCAGCGGCACCTGCCGCCAACTGCCGCCCTCGAAGCGCATCACGCTGTTTTCACCGGCCACCCACACGCGGCCGAGCCGATCCCGCAACAGACTTTTGAAACGCGGCGGCCGGGGTTCCGGGAAATTCTCCTGCGGACAAGTCACAAATTCGACGCCGTCGAAACGCACCACGTGCCGCGGCGTGGTCAGCCAGATGAACCCGTCGGGGAACCGTGCGAGCGCGGTCACGGCGCCTTCCGGCAGGCCGTCCTCCACGCCCCAACGCCTGACTATGTGCGCATCTTCGACGTGCCGCGTTT
>JAGOBZ010000033.1 GCA_017999015.1 Kiritimatiellia bacterium | reverse complement strand
GCGGCCACGCGGATCACCTCGTCGGACCAGTCGTGCGTCCAGTAGCCGAGCAGCCACACGCCCTGTTCGAGATTCCAGCGCGCGGGACGCGGGTCGTCGAACTCGAACGCGCCGGGGCGCGCCTTGCGCAGCGCGGGATCCGGCGAGTCGGGCTTGGGCAAGCCGGAGTCCACCGCCTTGGCAAAGCTGGCCCAGCCCGCCTCGGGCGCGTCGGCGTTGGGCCAGCGCGCCAGGGTCATCGGACGTCGGTCGACATAGAGCCAGGGCGCAGCCGGCACGCCGCGGTAGGCGGTCTTGAACGGCGGGAATGCGTCGGCCGCCAGATGCGACAGCTCGCAGACCCGCACCTGCCCGCGCACGGCCGGATCGAGCCGCTCCAGCACCGCGGGATCGGTCACCGCCGCGAAGGCGGCGGCATCCAGCGTGACGCCGCCGTGCAGCCGCGCCTGTCCGCGCTTCTGGGCGCGGTAGACCACCGGCGCGCCCTCGCTGCCGCTGTCTTGCGCATTCAGTTCAAACGCCGCCTGCTGCCGGTAGACGCCCGGGCCCACGAGCACCGTGACCGCCTCGCCGCCGGCCAGCGAACCGTCCTTGCGCGCCGCGCGGATCGCGTCGCGCGCCTGCTCCAAGCTTTGATACGGCCGGCGGCGGCTGCCGTCGCCGCCCGTCCCGGCATCCGCCGCGACATAAATCTCACGTTCCGCAAAGGCGCACGCCGCCACACCCGACACCAGCCACGCCGCCACCCTGCCCAAGCCCATTCTCCGCATCACAGCCCCTCCTCGCCCTTTTTCATCTCACCCAACTCTTTGACAATATCCGGCAGGTCAGCGTATTTTCGCCATTGGCTCAACGAGGCCCAGTTCGACACCAGGGTGTCGCCGGCCCACGCCTGGATGATTACACCTTTCAGTTTTGCCCCGCTGATCCGCTCGCGTCCCCGCAGCGAAAAGTAGTAGTAGGTCTGTTCCTCAACTTCTTCCGACTGCAGCGTCACGCGCGCGATCTTGCCTGGCTCCAGCGTGACCGTCTGCTCCTTCTTGTCGACCACCAGATCACGGTTGCCGGAGGCTTCCCCGATGTAAAATGCCTTCACGGTGACCGGACGGGTTTCATTGCCCAGCACCCGCAATTCAACGCCGTATGTGAGTGAACGCTTCTTGTTGCGGTCGTAATACCATTGGCCGCTTGAATCGCCGGACTGCCCCACGCGCGAGCAGCGCATGAACAGCGAAAGTTTCGTGTCTGCGGCGGCCGCGCCTTCATGGGCATGCTGCGTGGCGGGCTTAGGAGAGGCAGACGGCGTGAGCGCGATTTTCTTCCCGCGCAACGGTTCGCCGCCCCGTCTAACCTGGCGGATCATAAACATTTTAACCACTGAGGGGAACACTTCGACCGCAGCCGGCTCGGCATCCTCAGGCAGCTCATAAAACGCGCAGTAAAGCTTGGAAAAACCGGGCTGGAGCATATCAACACCCGCAAACAGCGCGCCCTCGGGAATGTAGTGCTGAGCGAAACCGCGCTCGGTCTGGGTGAAGGCTCGGCCCTGACGGTCATGCAGCGTAGGCGAGGGGATCTCAACCGGCACACGCGAATCGTTCTTCACGCGGTAGGTGACAAAGACGAACTTGCCGTCGGTCGTCAAAGCCTCGCCGACGCCTTCGCGGCGCGGCAGGATCTTTTTCCCGAGCGCATCGACCGATTCGATCGCCCAGGTCGTGTCACCCTTGAGATCCGCCGGCGCATCGCCGACCGCATGGTCGACCACCAGCACCGCGCTGTCGCGATGCGTGACCTCCTCCGAGGAGCCCGATTCCACATACCCGGGGCCGAAGCGCTCGCGCTTGAAAACGACCTTGATCTCGCGCGGCACGTAGGTGACCTCGGCGACGTACGCGCGGTCGTTGTCGCACAAGGCGTCCAGCTTGGCCTGAACCGTGGCCCCGTCCTTGCGTTTGAGCGTGACGACCCCGTTTTCCTCTTTGACGAACGAGGCTTCGATGGCGCTGCCCCCCGTCTTGCTCGTCCACGCGCGCACCTCGTTGTCCGCGCCGGCCACGCAGGCCAACAGCAGCCCCACTACACAGATCAGACGGCTCATGATCGCTCTCCGGTTATGTTTGGGTCCAGTGTAGCAGATTGCGTTTTCAGCAACCAAGCTTTTTCCCGGCCCCGTCAGAACGAGAGCAGCATCTGCCAGATGAACATCGCGCCGCCCGCATCCGCCGCGCGCCAGACCCGCTCGGCCAGCTCTTCGCTGCCGCGCAACGGGGCACCCAACTCGCGCCGGCGCTCTTCCCACGGCACGCACACGCCTGGCGGACGTCCGCCCGCCGCCGGCCACGCGCCCGCGGCCGTGACCGTGCCGGGCACGACGCGCAGCGGCTCGGGGGCGGCATCCGGATGCTCATAGACCCCGTATTCGCGGGCGGCCTCGACCAGCGCCCGCATGTTTTCAGGACGCGTGTCGTTCTGCATGATGGCGCTCGCGTCCAGGATGTAGCCGCCCTCCCGCCCCACCGTTTCGATCAGCGTGCGAACCTCCTGGCGCACCTGGTCCGGCGTGCCGATCGCGAGCGTGACATTGTTCAGGCCGCCGCTCAGCGCGAACTTGTCATGCAGCGTGCGGTGGGTCAGCAGCGGATCGCCGCGGTCGATGTGATAAACGATGCTGCGGTCCGGCAGCTCGCGAAAGGCGTCGAGGTGCGCATTCCAATTGCCCTCGGCATAGAACAGCGTCTGGTGCCCGCCGCGCCACAGCTCCTCGATGATCGGCCGCACCGTCGGCCAGTAGACGTTCGCGAACTGGTCGGGCCGCACGAACGGCACGCAGCCGCGGTGCATCCAGTAGCCGATCGGCAGTTGCGACGCGGGATCGGCCGTCGCCGCCGCCACCCCGTGCAGATGCGGCATGAGCGCCTCGCACGCCTGCATCACCTTTTCGGGCCGCTCAAAGAGGTCCATGGTCAGCCCGATATAGCCGCGCAGCTTGTCGCCGAGGATATCCAGCGGCGCCTTGAAAATGCCGGCAAGCGCGCCCGGCATGCCGCATTCGCCGCGCAGGCGGGCGCAGTGCGGCCCGAAGGCCTGGAAATACTGCGTCATCGCGACGGCGGCGGAGACCAGCGCGACGTTGTGCCGGAACGTCACGGGCTCGCCGGCCGCCGCGATCACGCGCGACGCGCGCGGCAGCCACACCTCGTAGAGGAAGGCCGTAGGGTCGTCGATCAGCCGGTCGTACTCGTCCTCGCGCATGAACGCCGCCTCTTCCGGCGGCTCCCGGTATTGGAAACCGCAGTCCGGCGGCACGTCCACCCCCGGCACGCCGTAGTACCGCACGCCCGCCGCGTCGGTGATGCCGGTCCAGACATACACCATACTGGCGGGGACCGCGTCCCAGTCGTAATCCTTGCAGCAGCGCACCATCGCCTCGAAGGCGTCCGGATAGTGCTGCGTCAGTTGCTGGCAGGTGTAGCCCGCGTGCCGGCCCGTGAACTCCGCCGCGAACGGCCGCACCGGCACCCGGTCCGGTTTGAGATTGTTGAGCGCGGTCACATACCGCCGCAACCGCGCCTGATAGAGCGCCTCCATGTCCTGACCCATGTGCTTCTCCTTCCAGCGTTGAACGTTCAAAGTTGGGCGTTGAGCGTCGGGCGTTCATCCCCCCTACGACCTCAGCCCGCCCAGACGTCCGTCCAGCCGCTTCGTGTCTTTCACGACCTCGTCCCAGGTCACGACCCGGCCGGTGTCGGCGGCGGTGCGTCCCAGGATCGTGATGAGATTGCTCTGCACGCTGGGGGCGACGGTGACGTTGGAGACATCGCCTGCCAGAATCGCGGCATGGAACGCGGCGACGTTGGCAGCGGCCCCCTCGGCGTAGATCTGCTTCGTCTCGCCGCCGCGGTAGAACACGCCCTCGCCGCCGCGGATCATGACATTGCCGCCGTAGGCCGTTTCAAGCACCCCCTTCTCGCCGAAGACGCGACAGAGGATACCCTCGGCCGTCCCGTGCCCTTCAAACTGGCGCGAGTTGAACGTAACCGCCACGTCGTCGGGATACTGGAAGATGACCGAGAAGGTGTCGCGGCAGTCGCCGATGTCCACGCGCACCTTGCGCGCTCCGGAACCGTAGGCGTACAGCGGCGGCTTGCCAAACACCCAACTCATCACGTCGAGCGCGTGGATATTCTGCTCGGTGATGATATCTCCGGAAAACGCCTTATCGAACACCCAGTTCCGCAGCCGCGACTCCTGCGTCCCCGCGTCGGGGTGGAGGTGGTGCTTGCCCAGCCGCCCGCACTGGTACGAGGCCTCGCCAAACGCGAACGCGCCGATGGCCCCGCCGTGAATGCGCGTGACAGCCTCACGATAGAACGGATTGACGCGCGTCTGGAAATCGACGAGGAACACGCGTTTCGCCGCCGTAGCCTTTGCGCCGCTGGCTTCGATGGTCCGGCACCCCGGCACGTCCACGGCCACGGGCTTGGCCACATAGACGTGGCAGCCCGCGTCGACCGCCGCCTCAGCCTGCTCGGGATGGAAGAAGGGCGGCGAGGTCACGACCAGCGCGTCCGGCTTCGCGTCCAACACCCGCTTATAGCCGCTCAGCCCCGCGAAGCGGCGCCCGGCGGGCACGCCGAATTTCTCACCCAGCACGTCAACTCGGTCCTGAAAATAGTCGGCCGCCGCAGCGATCTCGTAGCCGCCGTGCTGCCGAAAAAGGTTCGCCATGAACGAGCCCCGCCCGCCGCACCCCACGATGCCGATTTTGATCTTCGGACCGTTGAACGCGGCCGCCTGCTGTCCGAACACAGGTCTACTGACCAGCGCCAGCCCTGCTGCCGCCCCCGCGCCCGCCACAAATTCCCGCCGCGAGAACGCGCGGGACACCCGTTCAATCGTCTTCTGCATCTGGCTCATGGCCTTGTCCTTTCACTTTCCTTTTTCCACCCGCTGCAGGGCCGCCCGCGCGGCCTCCGGATGCGAGGTCTCCAGCGCCTTGGCCATCCGCCTGACGGTCCCTTCGGCCTCGTCGCGGATCTCCGGATCATCCAACAGCGTCAACGCCAGCGCCAGGGTTTCCGGGCACGCGCTCCCGCCCAGCACGCTCAGAATCAGCTTGCGCTCCGCCGCGCCGCGCGCGCCGGCCAGCAGGTGGCGATAGCGTTCGGCCCGGTCCGCCCCCGGATCGGCATGGGCCTCGCCCGCGGCACGGACCAGTCCGCGCAACGCCAGCGCGCGCTGAGCCTCGTCTCCGGTCTTGAGATACACGCCGGCCAGCGTGTCCCACGCGGCCAGTCCCCGCCAGGCCGCCAGCGCACGCAGCGCGGCCCCCTGCGTTTGCGATCCGCCGTGCGTGACCGCCTGCTGCAGCACAGGCAGCGCCGCCGCATCGCCGGCTCCGGCGATCCGCACCAGTCCCTGCGCCGCCGCGCGCGATGCGGCGTCCTCCGGCCCGCATGCCGTCGCCAGCAGCTCTGCGGCGCAGAGCCGTCCGCCGCGCCGCGAAAGCACATCCAGCAGCGGGAGTTTATCGTGGCCCGCAGCCTGCCGTGAGGCGTCGATCAGCGCCCGGTCTGCATCCTCGCCGCCGCCCAGTCCGACCAATGCGGCCTGCACCGCTTTCGCCTCCTCCGGTGATGAAGCCCCGGCCAACGCTTTCGTCAACACCCCGACAGCCGCCGCGCCGTCGAGCGCCCCGACCGCGCCGAGCGCCGCGCCGCGCACGGCCGAGTCCGCCGAGGACACCTGGGCCCGCAACACGCCGCGCGCGCCCTCGTCCCCCCGGGCAGAGAGCGCCTCGACCATCAGCACCTGCTCCGCCGGCGACAGGCGCGGAATCAGCGCTCCAAACGTTTGGGAAACGCCAAGCCTGCGCAGCTCCGGTACGCGGGCGATGGCCACGGCGGCCAGGACCGGATCGCGAGGCGTTTCAGACAGCACGCGGCGCACGCGCCACACGCCTTGGTCATCGTCAGTCCGCAAAAGCAGGCCGAGCGCGCCGCGCCGGACGTTCACGGGCCAGGCGGGCTTGAGCAGCTCCTCGCAGACCGCCGCGCCCGCCGTGCGGTCGCCGGCGGCGAAGCGCTGCTCCGCCCCGCACAGCGAGGCCGCCCCGACGGCAGCCGCCAGGGCGGGCGTCACCTCCTTGCGCAGCGCCGCCACGGCCTCGCGCGCCGGCGCCGCATCGATGACGCCCAAGGCGCGCACGGCGGCGCAGGCGAGCGTGACATCCGCGTCGCGGGCGAGCGCGGCAAGCGGCGCGACCGACGCGGCTTCGGCGCGCGGGTCCAGCGCGCTCACAAGCTGCAGGCGCGACGGCCCGCCGGCCCCTGCCAAGGCGGCGCGCAAGAGGGCGCCCGCCTTCTCGGTGCGCAGACCGCCGAGCGCCAGACAGGCGATGCCGGCCGTCTCCTCCGTCTTCAGCAGTGCCTCAAGCGCGGGCAGAGACGCTTCAGAGCCGACCACCGCCAGGCCCGAACAGGCAAACCGCTTGGCCTCGAACGAGGCCTCCGGCGCCAACAGGCGCAGCAGTGCGGCTTCGCACGCCGCGCGCAGCCCCGGGTCTCTGGCCGCGTCGCAGATCTGTTGCTCGAGCTGCCGCAGCGGGCCGGCGTCCGCACCCGACTCGTATGCGGCGGCCGGAGTGGCGGCGCAACCTAAAAGGGGTACGCTCACGGCACACCAGAACAGGAAGGTGTTTCTTTGCATGTCAGGCTCCTTTACACGCACCAGGGCGCGCGCGGCGCGCGTGCCATCATCCGGTTGGCTTCCTCGCAGTCGAACCGCTCCCGGGCGGGGTCCCACTTCAATGTGCGGCCCAGCCGCGCACTGATGGTCATCGCGCCCACGATGCTTTGCGCACGGTGCGCGACTTCCGGGTTGCACACCGTCGGACGGCGGCTGCGGATCGCCTGCAGGAAATCGATGATATGCCCGCTCGCGTCGCTCCACGACACACCCCCGGACGGCCGCTCGCTGAGGATCGAGGCCGGATGAGCGGTCACGACGTCGGTCTGGTCGTCCACCTGAATCCAGCCCTCGTCACCGATGTAGCGGATGTAGCGGTCTTGGAACGCGCCCCGCTGATAGATGACGCCGTTGACGCCGCTGGCGTAGCGGCAGCGGAACGTGCCCGAGATCGCGGTCTCGCTCATGTGTTTCGCCGGGTCGGGCCAAACGATGTCGGAGGTTTCGAACGCGACGGGGCCCGTCAGATCCGTGCCCAGCACCCACTGCATCTGGTCGGTGTAGTGCGTGCCCATGTCGGTGTGCATGCCCTCTCCCGTGTCCCAGAAGCAGGTCCAGCCGTTGACCCGCCCCGGCACAAAAGGCCGCCACTGCACGGGGCCCAGCCAGAGGTCGTAGTTCCAGCCTTCCGGCACCGGTGTCGCTTTCTGGTGCGGGATCACCGCGCCGGTCCAGACCTGCGACTCGACGGTGTGCAGGCGTCCGACACATCCCTTCTGCACCATTTCGCGGGCGAAGCGGTAGGATGAGGTCGCGCGCCGCTGCGTGCCGGCCTGGTAGATCGTGCCGAAGCGCCGGCAGGCCTCCACCATGCGGCGGCCTTCGCGGATCGTGAGGCTCACCGGCTTTTCGCAGTAGACGTCTTTGCCCGCGTGCGCCGCGAACAGGGTCGCCATCGCGTGCCAGCGGTTGCCCGTGGCGATGAGCACGGCGTCGATCTCCCGGCGCGCCAGCAGGTCGCGAAAGTCACCAAACGCCTGACAGTCCTTGTTGCCGTAATGCGCGTCGACCGTCTCCTTGGCTGAGGCCAAACGGTCGGCGCGGGCCTCCGACACGGCCACCCACTGCACAGCGGGCTGACACAGGAAGTTCGGCAGGATGTGCCGCGCCCGCGGGCCGACGCCGATGGCGCCAAACACGATGCGGTTGCTCGGCGCCACGCCGCCGTCGCGGCCCAACACCCGGCCGGGCACGATCAGCGGAGCCGCTGCCGCCGCCGCACAACGCCGCAGAAAACCGCGGCGGCCCAGGTGACTCAAACGGGAAGGATTCATAATGCTTCCTTTCAGTGTGCCCAGTGTACCGCGTTTATCCCGCTTAATCTTGTAGAATCGAACCTGAAGCTTGTACAATCGCCGCATGACTCCGCTACAGTTTCAAAAGCAGTTCCTGGGCCGGATCGGCGATATCGCCCCCTTCCGCCAACTGATGGACCTCGTCCCCGACGTGGCGTTTTTCATGAAGGACCATGCCGGCCGCTTCGTCATGCACAACCGGCGCTCGTGTGAATTCTTCCGGAAGAACCACGAGCGCGAGATCCTCGGAAAAACCGACTACGACTTTTTCTCAAAAGAGCACGCCGCCCTCTATGTGCAGGGGGACCGGGAGGTCATGAACAGCGGCCGCCCCATCATCAACGCCCTGGCCCCTGCGCCGGAGACCTCCGACCAGATGATCGTCTACAGCAAGGTGCCGGTTTACGACAAACACAGACGCGTGATCGGCGTGGCCGGCATCCACCGCGTGGTCGACGGCCTGCGCGACACGCCTCACTGGTACGGCCGGTTCTCTGATGTCCTCAAGCACATTCACCGGCACTTCGGCGAGGAGATCGATCTCGCCATGCTCGCCGTCCGGGCGGGCGTCTCGCAAAGCCAGCTCGAACGCCGTTTCCGCCAGTTGCTCGGTACCTCGCCGGGCGAGTACATCCTGCGCGTGCGCGTCAATGCCAGCCGCGAACTGCTTGAAAACACCGACCGCACCGTGGCCGACATCGCGCAGGCCGTCGGGTTTTACGACAACAGCCACTTCACCCGCAGCTTCCGCCGCCGCATGTCCTGCTCGCCCAAACAGTACCGCGACCAGCACCGGCAGATCCGCGGCGGCGCACCAAGGGAGGATTTTGCCAGATAAACGGAAATGCTCTGCTGTTGTAATCTGTGTCAAATTCAGCGTTGACATTCGCGCATATGATAAATTGCGCACCGAACTGGATCTCCTGTCCGCCTTAGCCGAGGGAGAAGAATCCGCCCGGAAATGCGGATGGGTTCCCATGGACTCAGCGATGAAGAAGCTCGGAGTGTAGTCATGCTCAAAATCCGGTTCTCCGTCTCTCTGCGATGCCTGCGGAATAGGGGTCAAACCTTGTCTTCCTCTACTTGAGGAATCCCTGCAGGCGGAAGAACCCGTTCGTACCGATGACGTCGGGTGCGTACCAGCAGCGATTGGTCAGCTCGCCCGCATCGTCAATCGCATGAACGCCGTTCGTGACCCACGACGGCGGATTCAAGGCGCGCGTCATGTCGATCGCGACACCCACATACGGCATCGTCGAGGGGATTTGCTTGGGGATGTCGATCACCGGCGTGTTCGTCATCATAAAAACCGAGAGCAGCGGGGCGTTCGTTTCCAGGTTCGGGCCGAAAGCGTAATCGAACCCGTTGGGCAGGCCGTCCGCGTTGTAGTCGTTCGTCAGCGCGGTCGGCAGATCCATCCCGGGACAATAGTTCTGCACCCACTCCTCAAAACTGCCCGGGGGCGGGTCATCATCCAAAATGGTCGCGGCCACCTGCTGGATGCCGGATTCTTCGCCGTTCAGCACGGAGCTGATGTCCACCACAATCGTCTCGTTCGTTTCACCTACAAGAGGTCATGAGAACCGGAAACACCCGCTGCGTGAATGGTCTTGAAGAACACCCTCTGCGCCCCTGCGCCTCTGCGGGAGAAAAACAAGCTCCAACAACAGGCTCTACGTCGCCGGGATACCGTCGCCGTAGAGCCTTGACGTTCGGGCAGGAGACCGTACACGTTCTCAGCGAAGCGGTACACGTTCACGTGCACGAGGACGCGAATGAGGTTCGCCCACGAGAAATTGGATGCCGACTTCATCGAGCGTGGAAACTGAATTCGCGAAGAGGACATCGCGTACGGGTACGTGAACGAGAACGGGAACGAGGGGGACTGACCCGAACCACCTCGACAAACGAGAAGAAAAGAGGCAGACTATTCCCAACCCGGCACCCACCGAACCCCCATTCGCCTTCGGCTCAGGGGGCCGGTGGCCGCTGACGTTGGAGGCGACGGGATCGCTACGGGAGCTATTTATGAAATTTCTTGTTTGTTGGGTTGTTGCCTTATCGGCGATTTCTCCTGTTGGACTGTCGGCGCAAGCCGTGAAGGAAGCCTGTGAAGCGTCGCGCCCCCTGTTCCCGATAGACGACAACGCCCAGTTTCAGCACCACTGGGGCAAAGGCTCCGTCGCGCTGGGGACAAACGGGCTCGTGTGCCAAGGGGATACGACTCCGTTCGCGCTCACGGAAAGGAAATTCCCTGTTCTGCGCTACGAACGTCAGCCCTGCAAACTCGTTTTCGACACCGAGATCCTCTCCGGCAGCGCGAGAGTGTCCGCGACCTTCGCCTACGCGGACAAGGACGTCTATGAGACGAACAAAACCGGCTTCACCACGCAGGAGGTCAGCTTGCCCGCAGGGCGCGGCAAGACCGTGCTCGATCTCTCGGCCGCGTTGTCAAAGGCACAGTTCGCGACCCGCCCCCGCCACCTCGCGTTCTTCCCCGCGAAAGGCTCGGAACCGGTCACCCTCATTCTTCACGGCGTGGACATCGTGGAGAACCAGACGCCGGCGGAAGCCGTAGACTTGGACGTGGCGACCGGAACAGGCGTTCACGTCCTCCGCGCCGGCACAGACGACAAGGTGCGCCTGATTTTCACAAACCGTTCTTCCCTTCCCGGTGATTTCGAGATCGCGATGGCGTACGAGTCTTTCTTCGGAACGAAAAAAACGGAGACGATCTCCCTGCGCCTCGGCCCCGGGGAACGCCGCGAAGTCACTTCCGGTTGGTATCCCGATCAGATCGGGCACTGGACGGTCAGGGCGGCCATCGCCAACAAGAACGCGCCGGCCGACAGGTGCGAGAAGAACCGTTCCCTCGCCTTCTTCAAACCTGCCGGCCCGACCGAAGGGCGCGCGAAAAACTTTCTCTTCAGCGTCTGCACCCACACGGAACGGTGGAGCCCGGGCGACCGCCGCCTGGAGGCCGAGGCCGCCGCGTTGTGCGGCGTCAAGGTTTCCCGCGTCGGCGGATACGGATGGAGAAGTCTTGAACCGCAGCGCGGTGTTTGGAATTGGTCGATGGCAGATGAGATGTTCGAGCTGTACGGGCAAAAGGGAATCGAGATTCAGCCCATCCTATGGGGAAGCCCGTCCTGGGCTTCTCAAAAAGCACTCGTGGAAAACAAGACGCCGGACCTGTGGAAGCACTTCCCCGCCGACATCAACGATTGGAGCGAATACGTCCGGCAAGTCGCACGGCATTTCTGGGGGAAGATCCGTTACTATGAAAATTGGAACGAGCCCGACCTCACCGGGTTCAGCGCCATGACGCTCGACGAATACGTAGCCCTGCAGAAGGCTTTCTACGAGGAAATCGTGAAGGAGGATGCCGAGGCCATCCCGATGACCGGCGGCTTCGCCACGCTCACGCGGCATCGCTCCCTGATCTACCAAGATTTCCAGAAGGACTTTCTTCGCGCGGCGAAAGGCTTCTTCAAGGTTCACGCCATCCACGAGCACGGCTGGTTCAAGGATTACCAAAGGCGAATCGACCGGCTTCTCTTCCCCGTGCGCAAACAAACCGGAACGACGGTTCCCTGGTACAGCAACGAGACGGCCATGACTTCCGTCGGCGGACAGGAACGTAAACAGGCGGAAACGCTCATGAAAAAGCTCCTCTTCGCCTGGGTCCGCGGCTCCATCGGCTACACCTGGTACGACCTGCGCAACGACGGGTACGACCCGAAATACGGGGAACACCACTTCGGCCTCGTCTCGAACGACTTCTATCCCAAACCCGTCTACAGCGTCTACAACATGCTCGCGACGCACTACGCGCCCATGACCTCCGCCGAAGACCTTTCGCCGGATGCGGACGGCTACCTTTTCCGCTTCGGCGACGGGAAGGACATTCTGCTTCCCGCCTGGTGCGAGTCCGGCTCCGGCCAGACGCGCCATTTCCTCGTCGAGACAGACGCGCAGGCGGTCTCCGTGATCGACCTGATGGGGCAGGAAAGGCCGCTGGAAAAACGGGGCTCGCGCGTCGTGTACGCGGTCAGTAATTCGCCGTGCACACTCAAATTGGCCGGCGCGACATCGGCGCGCGTGGTCGGCGAGCTCGTGCATGTCGATTCCAGCCGCGAGGCCGTCCCCGGCAGGACCTGGCCGTTGCCGCTCACGCTCCGCAACGCGGAGGCGCGCGAGGCCGCCCTGACGCTGTCGTTCGACGCCCTTCCCGCCGGGCTGAAGGCTGAAACGCCGTCCGCGAAAATGACGCTGCCCGCAAACGGGACCACGAACGCGACGCTGCTATTCGCGGCCGCGGAAAACTTCACCGCCCCCGGCGAGATCCGCCTCCGCTATGATTTCGAGGGCGCAGGGCTGACAGGCGTGGTGGCCATCCCGGTGACGCCCGCGAAAGTTATCCGCGGCACCGCTTTCAACCGCGCCCCGGACTTCACGCTGAACAAAATCCAGCAGGTGACGGCCACGACGCCGGCCGACCCTTTCAACTCCCGCCGACTGTGGAAAAACGCGGACGATCTCAGCGCGCGCGTCTGGCTCTGCCGCGACGGTGACGCTTTGCGTCTGCGCCTTGAATGCACCGATGACCTTCCTTGCCCGTCGGAAGCCAAGACCGACACGCAGGGCGACCAGGTACGGCTCCACTTCCTTGCGGGCCATTCCGCAACCGAGAAGGTATACGACCTCTTTTGGCCCGCGCCCAAGCTTTTTGCCGACGGGAAGCCGCTCCCGGAGGCAAACGTCGCGGTCCAGCGCAAAGGCGTTCTCACGACGTGGGACATCCGGCTGCCGCTTTCCGTTCTCGGCCTCTCGTCAGCCCAGTTGGCGGAAAACGGGCTGCGTTTCAACGTGGACGTGGGGGACGACGACGGGGATGGCATGGACTCCTGGATTCACCTCGGCGAGGAGCGCCCCGACGCGGAGAACATGCAAAAAGCCCCGCTTTTGTTCTTCTGAGGCAAACGGCAAAAAAACAGCAGCCGGCTCAGGCGCATGGAACGCGAACACGAGACGCAAAACCGGTAGGGCGGTCTCGCCGAGACCGCCGCCGGGACGAATGCCCTCCCGTATCTCGTCACCCCCCCCCCAACTCCGAAGGTTGAACCGGTTGCCAGCCTTTCCCGCGGACGGAGCCGTCCGCGCCCCCGGTCTTGCGTATCCTTTTCACTGGAAACGCGTGATCGCGGCCCGCCTCTGCGGCGGTCTCGGCGAGACCGCCCTACCGGCTGCAAGGCCCCTGTCGGTTGAGAGACAGAAGCAGAAAGGGAAGGATGCATGACCAGAAACCCGAAACCTGAAACCTGAAACCATAAACCTCAACGGTCAGTGAAACGGGGATGCGCCCCTGGGCGTCCGCCCAGGCACTTTACGATTCGGTCGCATGACGCGCCCCTGCATGTGCGGCCATGGTTTTGGAGTGCGCGCGGCAAGCGGTATTCCGCGCGACGCCGCTTTTGCGCAGGGACCGGAAAGCGGTGCCGCCCGCTGGTTGTCACCGCACTCCAAAATTGGGCGCGAAGACAGGTACGGGGACCAATCGTACAATCATAATTGTCTTGCTCTGTGCTCTTTGTGCCCTCTGTGGTAAATCAACTGCTGTTTTTAGATTAAGGTTGTAATCATCTATCTGCCGCTTCGTTCCATGCCTCAGGCCCTCGCTCAACCATCGAGCTGACGGTCAAACTGTAGACCAAAGCCCAGAACACCCGCAAGTGGAAATGATATGCGGGATTCGGGTGATCCGGTCCCGAGTTTAGCGTTGGACGGTGCGCCTTCCATTTTGCACGGCGCGGTCCGTCCGCCTGGCGTCAAAGTTGCGTCGCAAGTTAGGCTCGCGCGTCAGCGGACCGCCACGCCGCGGCTGCGGAGATCGTCTTTCAGCTCGCCGATGCCGATGACGCCGAAGTGGAAAATCGAGGCGGCCAGCAGGATGGTCGCGCCCGCCTGCACGGCGTCGAAAAAGTCCTCGA
>JAGOBZ010000466.1 GCA_017999015.1 Kiritimatiellia bacterium | reverse complement strand
TGCGTCCTAAATAGGCGCTTGACCCGATTTGTCAGGGTGCCTATCATCTTGACATGAGTAGTGGTCTGACCATTTTGCGAGGTCGGCTCAGCCGCGCTGTCCGTTAACAAAGGTATCGACATGTCTATGAGGGCGATGAGATCGGTCGCGGCTGTTTGCGCGGCGTTTACAGCGTTTGCCGCCTACGCGGTGAGGCCCGTGGTGACCAACGACTACAACGGCGTCAAGGTGATCGTCAATTATGACAAGAGCCGCATCGCCCCCTACACGCTTGAGGAGCCGCTCACGTTCGTCGACGGGCGCAAGGTCACGATCAAGGCCGACTGGCGGGCGCGCCGCGAGGAGCTCCTCGGGATTTTCGCGAAGGAGATGTACGGCGTCGAGCCGCCGAAGCCCGAAACGCTCATCACCGATCTCGTGGACGAGAAGATCACCGTGGCGGGGTATGCGGTCCGTCGCCAGTACAAGATGTATTTCAAGGCGGACCGCACGGGGCCCTGCATCAAATGGATCGTCTGGGTCCCGCGCTGGGCGAAGAAGCCTGTGCCGGTCGTCTCTTTTCTCAACTACCGCGGCAATCATGAGCTTGTGTTCGACAAGGACATCCCCGTGCAGACGGCGTGGTCCCGCGCCGGGAGCAAGACCGACGGGAACCGCGCCTCGGAGCGTACGCGCGGCGTCATGCAGGACGCGAACTCCGACAGCGTGTTTCCGCTTTCGACGATTCTTGCGCGAGGCTATGCCGCGATGAGCGCGTGCTACTGCGAGGTTTCTCCCGACCCGAGCTTCAACGAGAAGCCGCCCTACGAGCAGAAGACGTTTTCCTACACCGGAGTCTTCGAGCTTTGGGGCCGGCGTGACGAGAGCCGTACGGATAACATCACCGCGCTCGGGGCGTGGGCGTGGGCGTTGTCGCGCGGGCTCGACCTCGCCGGGCGCATCCCCGAAATCGACGCGAAGAAGTGCGTCGTCACCGGCTGCTCGCGGCTGGGCAAGTCCGCGCTGCTCGCTGCCGCGCGCGACGAGCGTTTCGCGGTCTGTGTCCCCAATCAGTGCGGCGGCGGCGGCGCATGCCTAGCCAAGCGCGATTACGGCGAGAACGTCGAAACCGAAATCCACGCCTTCTCCCATTGGTATTGCCGCGCCTATGACAAGTACGCGGCCGATCCCGCAAAGCTGCTCACCTTCGACCAGCATCTGCTGCTCGCCTGCGTGGCGCCGCGTCCGCTCTTGATCGAGGGCTTCGACACGTCGCCGTGGATGGATACGGAGGGCGAATACCTCGCCTGCAAGGCGGCAGCGCCGGTCTGGACGTTTCTCGGCGCGGGCACGATGCCCGACGTCCCCTATCCGGACAACTACGATCTCTCCGCCATCGGCGAGTCCTTCGGCTACGTCCGCCGCAGCGAGGAGCACGGCATTTCCGGTTACGACTGGGAGTGGATGCTCGACTTCGCCGACCGCGCTTTTGGAAAATAGTCATTTACAGGAAAACGATGCGTACGGCAGGTGCTATGAAAAAAAATTCGCTTTATGGGATGTCGGATGCGGGAAAAACGCACGTTCGGTTTGATGAGGGCGATGCTGCCTCGGCGAAGCTGAGGCAGAGGCCTCTACGCGACAACATGCGTGGTTGCCTTTCGGCACTGGCCCTGGGCCTGTTGATGTCCTGCGGGCTGGGCGCGCGAGAGCTGGATCTCGCGCAAATCGACTCGCCGTCCGCGCTGCGGCACGCGATGGATGCGCGCATCGCGGAGATCCGCGCGACGGGAGACGGCACGCCGCCCGCAGGTGCGCCCATCTACTACGTCTCGGCGGCGCAGGGCAACGACGCGGCGGACGGCCGCACGCCCGCGACGGCGTGGCAGACGACCGCGCGGCTCAATCGCGAGAAGCTGGAGCCCGGAAGCTGGGTGCGCTATCAGCGCGGCGGTGTCTACCGCGGCGCGGTCCGCGTGCAGAAGGGCGTCACGTATGCGGCGTATGGCGCGGGGGCGAAGCCGGCGATCTACGGCTCGCCGGAGAACGGCGCCGATCCGAAGAAGTGGCAGCAGACGGATAACCCGCGCGTGTGGTCGTATCCGATCGGGCACGCCGACGTGGGTACGCTCGTCTTTGACGACGGCGCCGCGCATGCGATCAAGATCGTCATTCGCACGGACAAGAAGACGGGCGCGAAGTTCAACAAGTACACGGGCCGCCCGTTCAGCTCCTACCGCGACCTCGACGGAGACCTGCACTTCTGGCACGACTACTACAAGGACGGCACAGGGTGCGTCTATCTCTACAGCGCCCGCAATCCCGGCGAGCGGTTCCGGTCGATCGAGTTCAACGTGAAGACGTCCGGGTTCGGCGTGGGGGGTGCGGACGACGTGACGATCGACAACTTCACCGTCAAGTACGTGGGCGTGCACGGCGTGGCGGCGGGGACCTGCCGCAACCTCACCGTTTCGAACTGCGAGTTCGGCTGGATCGGCGGATCCATCCAGGCGGAGGCCATCTACGGGCGCGACTATCCCACGCGCCTCGGCAACGGTGTGGAAATCTACGGCGGCTGCGAGAACTACACGGTCACGAACTGCTGCTTCGACCAGATTTACGATGCGGGCGTGACGCATCAGTTCAACATCCCTCCGCAGGCCGGGATGAAGCGCTTCGACCAGAAGAACGTCCTCTTCGCGCACAACGTGTTCGACAGGTGCAACTACTCGATCGAATACTTCCTCACCGCAGAGAATGGCAATCCGAGCCGCATGGAAAACATCCTTTACGAGAACAATCTTATGATGGACGCCGGCGTGGGCTTCAGCGAACAGCGTGCGGACCGCGGCTGCGCGGCTCACGTGAAGGGGTGGTTCCAGGCCGTGCGCAATCGGGCGTTCAACTACGTGATCCGTAACAACGTGATCTGCCATTCGATGGACGGTTTGATGGACGTGGGGAGCGGACTGAAGAATCCCGACGGATCTTCGTCCATGCCGCGTCTGGAAGGGAATGTCTTCATCGGGCGGGCGGGCGGAGTATTCGGCAAAA
>JAGOBZ010000465.1 GCA_017999015.1 Kiritimatiellia bacterium | reverse complement strand
GAGACCTCGCGCTTAAGGCGATACCCGCATTTCGGGCAGAGCGGCACGGTCGAGGTGTCAACCCGCGCCGAGCGGAATGTGAAGATCCTGTGACAAGGCGCACAATAGAATTCGTACAGAGGCATGATATTCGCTCTTCGATTAGGCATCCTGTTTGCCGAGCGCCTCGCGAACCTTGGCGCTGAGCTGGTCGCGGGTGAATGGTTTTTGCAGGAAGGGTGTGTTTGCGGGCAGGACGCCCTGTTGCGCAATCACGTCTGCGGTATAGCCGGACATGAAGAGACGCCTCAGGGTCGGGCGTTCACGGAGTAGTGTCTCGCACAGAACCGCGCCGTTCATGGTCGGCATGATCACATCGGTCAACAACAGCGCGATGTCTCCCTTGAAGTCGCGCGCCATCCGCAGCGCTTCATTCGGGTGCTGGGCGGCAAGGACAGAGTACCCCATACCGGTAAGGAGCCTTTCGGTCAGATTCAGCAGGGCCGGCTCATCTTCCGCAAGCAAGATCGTGGTTTGCTCCTGCTGGACAGGCGGCATTGCGGGGGCGGTAGGTTCGCCATTGCTGCCGGGCACAGTCGGCGCCGGCTGGCCGTGCCGGGGCAGGTAGATGAAGAAACAGGTGCCGCTGTCAGGTTGACTGGCGAGCCGAATGAAACCTCGATTTTGTTTGACGATACCGTAAATGATCGCCAATCCCATGCCCGTGTCCGGAGCGCTGGACTTGGTTGAGAAGAAAGGATCGAAAATCTGAGCCTGGGTTTCGTCATCCATGCCGCATCCGGTATCGCGAAAAGAGAGGCACACGTAGTCGCCGGGGGGGGCGCCGCCGGCAGTGTCGCCGACGGGGCCGTCGATGTGCATGTTCTCGATCGCCACCGTGACGGCCCCTTCATCGGTGATGGCATCGTGGGCGTTTTCGGCCAGATAGACCAAGATCTGGGTCATTTGGTCGGGATCCATCATCACCGGCCACGGCGGCGCGCCAGACTGAAGCGTCAACCGGATGCGCGGCCCCAAGATATGCTCGAGGGTTTCTAATAGTCCGCTGACCGTCTCATCAAGTTGGATGGCACGCGGCAGAGAGGTCTGCCTGGCGGCGAACCCCAGCAGGCGGTTGACGAGGCCGGCTGCATGGTGGCCGGCCTGCAGGATCGCTTGAATCGCCTTTTGGCGATCCTCGTCCATTTCCGCGGAATCCTG
Organism: Kiritimatiellia bacterium; assembly: GCA_017999015.1. Classification (GTDB taxonomy): domain Bacteria; phylum Verrucomicrobiota; class Kiritimatiellia; order RFP12; family UBA1067; genus DUPH01. The sequence continues at coordinate 1,835 of JAGOBZ010000465.1, read as the reverse complement.
CAGCCACTCCGCATTTCCGATAATCACCGTGAGCGCGTTGTTGAAGTCATGGGCCACACCGCCCGCCATTCTGCCAAGGGCCTCAAGTCGCTGGGTCTGTTGAATCTGAGCCGTGAGTTCGGCTTCCTGTTCTGCCGCCATTCGACGTGCGGTGATATCATGAATCACGCCCTCCAGGCTATTCGTACCCTCCGCATCGTCGCCTGCCGCCGAGCCGCTTTCCCAAACCCATTTGACGGTCCCGTCCGCCGTGATGATCCGGTATTCGATCGTGTATGGTGCGCCGCGCTTGATCTGCTCGTTGATGGTGTCCCACACCTTTTGGCGGTCATCGGGATGGATCAGGTCATAATAGGAGAGCTTGCCGTTGTCGATCAAGGTTTCCGGATCATACCCGGTGAGTTCCCGGCAGTTCGCGGAGAGGTACTGCATGGTCCAATACGAATCCATGCCGCAGCGGAAAACGACACCCGGCACATGCGCGATCAAGGCCTTGAGGTGGCGTTCGCTGTCGGCCAGCGCCCTTTGCGCGGCGCGTTCCACGGTTTGGTCTTTGAAGACCAGCACCACCCCGACTACCGCATGTTGGTCGTCGAAAACCGGCGCGGCGCTATCGGCGATCGGATATTCTTTTCCGTCACGCGCGAGCAACAAGGTGTGGTTGGCAAGGTCGGTCACACGGCCTTCCCGCAAGACCTTTTGCGCCAGGGAAGAAACGGCCTCGCGCGTGGTTTCGTTAATGATGCGGAAGACCTTGTCCAGCGGCAACCCTTTCGCGTCGGCTTCGTTCCATCCCGTCAGGGCTTCGGCCGCCGGATTCATCTGCACGACACACCCCGTGCTGTCTGACGTGATCACGGCGTCCCCAATGCTGTAGAGGATCGTGCGATACTGCGCGTTGGCCATGAACTGTTCCCGCTGCGCGTTGTACAGTGAACGATAGAGCGAGGCTTGGCGATGACGGAACCCCAAGGCGGTGGTGACGGCCGCCAGCAGGATACCCAGCAGGACCATGCCCGCGATGGCCAACGCGCGTTCACGAACGGATCCGAGCAGTTCCGCCGCATCGACCTTAGTGACCACGAACCAGTCAGACTCGGGGATGGGACGCAGATCGGCCAAGACGCGAACCCCTCGATAGTCGGATCCCGAAAAAACACCTTGGCGTCCCAAGATCGCCTGTACGGCTGGCAGATGGGCCTCCGACAGCGGACGTTTCAACGACATGGCTTTGTGGCTCTGGTGGCGCAGGCAACTCAGGTAGGCCACTTGGTCGCCGTCGCGGCGGACCAGCACAGACTCCGCGCTTGTGCTTGAGCCCGGCCACGCCTTGATGAGCGGGTACAAACGTTCTGACGCATTGCACCGCAGGACCAAGACGCACTCTGCCTGAGTCGCGCCCGAAACGGTTGCCACGGCGTCGATGTGCGCCGAACCGGCCTCGTCCATGTAAAAATCTGAAAGAACCGGTTGGCGAGAAGCAAAGGCCTGTGTGACGGCGCGTGTCGTCTCTGCGGGCAGGTGAGGCGGCGGAGCGAGTGCGGAACCTAAAATCTTCCCGCTCGAGGCGACCAGCAGCACATCATCATAAATACCGCCTTTGCGGTTGACAGAAAGCATCAGCCGCACATCCGCAGGGTTCTCCCTTTCGATCGCCCGGATCAGAGTCGGTCCGCGCGTGAAACGGATGACATCAGCCAGACGCTCACGTCGCCACGCCGCGATCTCTGCCGCTTTCAGGGTGCCGACAGACGTCAACTCTCTGGCCCGGTTCTCCAAAATCTGCACACGGTCTGCTTGATAGGCGAGCAAACCAACCATTGCCATGACACTTG
>JAGOBZ010000464.1 GCA_017999015.1 Kiritimatiellia bacterium | reverse complement strand
GCCCGCTATTTCGCCGGATACGTCGGTGAAGTGTTGGTGTATAACCGCGAGCTGACGACGGAAGAGCGCCAGTCGGTTGAGGCGTATCTGACCGCGAAATGGTTCGGTGGCGCAGGGACGTCGATTGACCAGCCGATTACGGTCGGCCCGGACGGGCGGCTTTCGATCAATAATTTCAACGCCGGATTCAGCGCGCTTGCCGGCACCGGCCGGTTGCACGCTGAAAACAACAGCGTGATTTCCCTGACGGATTACGGGGCTTTCACGGGGACGGTCTCGGGCCAAGGCGTGGTTGCGCTGCAAGCGGCCGACGGCGCGGATGCTGTCATCGTGCCCAAGGACATCAGCACCGTGGTCCGCAATGACGGCGCGCTGCCGGCGTCGCTGGTCGTTACGAATGCCGGTGCCGACATGTTCATGGGCTCGCTTCAGGACGGTGCCGCCGCGCTGGGGCTGACGCAGACCGGGACCGGAGAAACCTACTACTCCGGCGCGAACAGCACCTATACCGGCGCGACCCGGATCGAGGCCGGCACGGCGATGGTGGTCTCGGCGGTCCGGACCCGATTCGTCCGTTTCAAGCCCACCATGACCCGTCCCGACGGAGCCTATGCCGGAACGGGCTACCAGCTCTCCGAATTCCGCCTGACCTTGGGCGGCATCGATGTGCCGTATCCCGTCGGTACGCTGGCGACCAGCCCGGGCAAGGCAGCCGGTACGGAAGGACCTGAAAAGGCGATCGACGGCACTGTGGACACCAAGTTTTACCACAACAGCACGTCGCCGCTGCAGCCCTTGATTCTCGAGTTTCCGGCACCGCTGCTGTTCAACGGCTACGCGTGGTATACCGCGAACGATGCGTCCGGACGGGATGCGATCGTGTGGACCGTCGAGGGCAGTGCGGACGGAACGACGTGGACCGTGTTGGATTCGCAAGACTATTCTGCCAACACCGCGCTGATCACGACCGCCCGCAAGGCTCTGGTCGGACAGTGGCCGGTGCAAGGCATGGAAAGCATGATGAACATCTTCTCCGATCTCTCGCCGACCATGGTGGCGGCACCGGGTAAACTCGCGGTCTCCGGCACAAGCGAGACGGTCGGTTCGCTCAGCGGCGACGGCGCGATCGAACTGTTCGCGAACGGCACGCTCGGCATCCACACGACTGCTGATTTGGTCTTCAGCGGGACATTCAGCGGTGCCGGCACGGTCGTCAAGAGCGGCGCTGCCGTGCAGAGTCTCTCAGGGTCGCTGGCTTTTGACGGTGCGCTGATTGTTGAGGCGGGCACGCTCAATCTGGACGGCGCCGTGTTGGACGGCATCACCAACATCGTGATCCGCGCCGGTGCGGAACTGACCGGCACGGCGACGGTCAGCGGCGATCTCACCGTGTCGTTCGAGGCCGGCGGGCTGTACAGCGCGTCGCTGGCTGTCGCCGGCGCGCTGACGGTGCAAGGCCCCGTGACGCTCACGGTGCCGCAGGGGGCGGCTTATCCCTACTACGGGACGCTCTTCACGTATGCTTCGGCGGATGCCGCGACGCGTCAGGCGCTGCTGGATGCCGCCAAGCCGACGCCGGTGCCTGCCGGGTATACGGCTCTTGTGCGTGTGACCGACACCTACGCGAAACTGACCGTCGCACCGGTCGGCACAGTGTTGACGCTGCAATAAGGCCATAAGGCCAAGGAGCATCAAGCCTGTCGCGGCGCGTGGGGCGACGTGCTGAGAAGAGGTTTTTTTAAGGCGCGGACTTCGCTGTCGCTGAGTTCGCGCCACTCGCCGGGCTGCATGTTGCCGATTTTGAGAAAGGCGATGCGCACGCGTGTGAGGCTGAGTACGACAAAGTGCGCCAGCGAGCACATTTTGCGGATCTGGCGATTGCGGCCCTCTGCAAGCGTGAAGGCCAGCAGGTGCGTGTTGTCGCGCCCCACCTTCAGCACCTCGACCTCCACCGGCTGGATGATGTAGCCGTCGATGTCGAGCCGCGAGCGTAGGGTTTCGATCTTACTCTCCTCCATGCGCCCTGCAACGCGCGCGAGGTAAGTTTTTGTGTGGCCGTACCGCGGATGCGTCATGCAGTGGGTCAACTCGCCGTCGTTCGACATCAGGAGCAGCCCTTCGCTCTCCTTGTCGAGCCTTCCGACCGGCACGAGCCGTTCTCGGAAGAGGGGCCGCATCAGATCGCAGACCGTTTCGCCACGTTCGCTGTCAGCCGAACAGATCAGGCCGCGCGGCTTGTAAAGCAAGACCGTGCGTGGATGTTCTTTCTGTCTGGACAGGCGCTCGCCCCGCACGCAAATCTCATCCCGCTCCGGCTGTACGCGCGCGCCGGGTTCATAAACGGTTTGGCCGTTGACCGTGACCGCGCCAGCGGCAATCCATTCGGCGGCATGCCGGCGTGACGCAATCCCGCGGTGAGACAGAACGTTCTGCAGGCGTTCGCCGTCTGCGGTGCGCAGGCTTTGCGTAGCGGTGCGCGATGTGGTATCGTTTGCACTCATTTATGGGACTTTCTGATCGCGAGTATATGCAGCCAGGTTTCCGCCGAGTCCCGGCATCCGCCCCGGCGGCCTGGTGGCAGCGTCTGCGTTTCTGGCTGTGGCGCGTCTGGCATCGCGCGTGACCGTCAGAGGGCGCGATAAGCGGCCAGTGCCGCCTGGTAAGCGTCAGTTTTGGCGTAGCCGCAGCACTTGAACTCCGGGCAGAAGCCGCGGTAGACGCACTCCGGCACGCAGACGCTGAAAAGCTCGGGTTCTGACCGTTTGATCTCATCCAGCACGAGCGTCCACGCCGCTGTCGTTTCGGGGGATGCCTGGCGGCAGAGTCGCTTGCGCGAAATGAAGATGACCGCCTGCGCGTTGGCAAAACACTCATGATCGACCGGCGCCGACTGCGGCATGTCCGTACGGTCCACGCCGGTGCGGTCGGTGCGTTGGGTGCTGACAAAGTGTTCGATGCCGATTTTGTGGCGCACAAAATGGACGCTCACCCAGTAGGGCAGACAGACCCACTTCCACTTGAACGTCATCTGGCGGATGGGAGAATGC
>JAGOBZ010000463.1 GCA_017999015.1 Kiritimatiellia bacterium | reverse complement strand
GTGTGCCGTCAAGCTTCGAGAGTGACAAAAAATGCGATATTGTCATGTACTCCCCCTTACGCCATTCCTCTCCGCAGGTGTACGCGCAAGGTGCTAACGCAGGCGGACACGGATACGGTAAAAGCGTTGCGGGCCTTCGCTCGACATGGGTAACCGCATATCGAGCAGATCGTCTGCGGCGTTCACGGAAGGGGTCGAGGCTGCGAACGGCAGCGCGCCCAAAGCCGGTGTCGATTCCAAGATGAAGTCGAAACGGTCGTGGTAACGGGCCGGCCAGAGCCAGAACACGCGCACATCGCTGCCTTCCAGCGCAATGTGCGCTTCCGGCGGCTCAAGCGCAACGGCTGCGACCGCAGGTGTCGCTGTCGCATCGGTCGGGTCGCTGCCCTCAAGATACTCCTGCAGATCCGCATAGCCGTCGCTGTCAGCGTCACGCCCTAAGGGGCTGCCAGTCGCGCCGAAGACGAGCTGTTCGTAAACATCGGGCAACAGATTGGCGTCTTGGTCGACGGGCGTCGGGGCGGGCAGGGCCGTGGCGCTCAGCGTGATGACCTCGACTTCGAAATCGGCCCCGCGTCGGGTGTCGGCGCCGTTCAGGAATCCTTCCACATGCAAGGTACTGTTGGAGGGAACCGCAAAGGCGAAAACCAACGGGAACGCGGCACCGCCCGCCGAAACCAGGCTGTACCGCAAACCGCTGTCCGGATCCGCGAGCACGGCGGAGTCCGGCGGTTGGGGCGCTCCCGCCAGCAGATGAAGCGTGAGCCGCTGCCGCGCGGGGATCAGCCCCAGCAAGCGGTCCGCGCCCTGTTTCGCGAGGGTGAGTTCAGCCGCGCCGATATGATTGGTGTACGCGCCGGTCACGGCACCTTCCTGCACGACGGTGCGGATGGCATCAAAGGGCAGCGGATATTGTCCGGGCGCGTCGTTCATCTGGAGGGAAGCGACGCCGTAGATACTGTGGGCGAGGGCGCGCAGGGCCGTGACATCGGCGTATGCGGTGTTGGTGCAGGCGGCGCGCAGCCAAGCGAGCGTGTCGACCAGATTGTAGGCGGGATAATCGCGGTCCCCCGCTGTCTGGATGAGCAACAGCTCGGCGGCGGAGGGATGCGGCAGGCTCTCGGGCTCGGTGCGGGCCGGGAAGAGGCTGATCGCCGGTTCGGCGAGAAGGCCCCGCCGCGACAGTTCGCGCGCCGCGAAGGTCTCGAAGAGCGCGGCGGTCAGGGTGTCCACGACGGTCGCGGACTCGCCTTGCTCGGGCCGGATCGCTGCCGCGTAAGCCGTCTGCGCGGCATTGGACCATGCCGTGACCTCTGCTGCGGTCTCGCCGCCTGACCAGGCGTAGACCACGCTGACTGGAGGTTGGGCTGGCGCGGTGATGAGCTTGACGAGTTCACGCCCGATGCGGGGATCAGCGGATAGGGTATAGACGTCGAAATGGGCGGGGGTCGTAAAACCGGCAAACAGTCCGTCAAACGGAAGCGGAAGATTACGGAAAACGAGATTCGGCATCGGCACATAGGGGTAGTGGGTTTCGCGGGTAACAGCGGAGGCCAGCAGCGAGCCATCGAGCGCCGTGATGCGGCAGGGGACGTTGGTGGCGGCCACGGTATACGCGGCGATCACGCCATCGTAGGGCCGAGGACTTAGAAAGAGGTCGAATACCGCACGCCGCTCACTGGCGCTCTGTGAGCCGGACAATATCTGGCTTTCGCTGGGCACGCTGGATGCGTTGTTCGGATCCGTGCCGGCAGCACGCTCCTCGCGGTCGGTCGCGCCGTCGCCGTCGCTGTCGTCGAGGTCGGGTCGCGTTCCGCCAAGGATCTCGTCGAGATCGGAGAGCCCGTCCCCGTCATCATCCTGGCCGCCGGCCGGGTCAAGCCCCAAAGCGAGTTCGACAAAGTCCGGCACGCCGTCACCGTCGCTGTCCTGCTCTTCCGGCGGGCGGGAAAAGGCAAAGTCGCCGCTGATAATCGGGGTTGTCCGATTGTTCGCACTGTTCCAGCCGAAGCACTGGACGGTGGTGTCGGCATAGAGCCAGAAGGTCAGAGTCCGTCCGGCGCTTTGGGCCCACGGATCGGCGTCATTCAGGCGATACAGGATGCGGGTGACGGATGCCGGCGCAGTGATCGTGACCTGCACCGCGCTGTCGAAAAGGCCGCTTTGCGGTTCCATACGGGGCACGCTGACACTTTCGCCGGCTGCCGTGAAGAGCGGCTGGACGGCAATGTCGGACGCGAGTTGATCGAGCAGCAGATGGGTGGCATCGGCTGGAACGCCGTTGATGACCGTGGCGGCGGGCATCCCGAGTCCGAGCGCGGCACCGCGGTCGACGGCCGCCTGGATGGTGGTGGATGGCGTCACACCGCTGGCGCTCACAGACCAATCGGCCGCCGTGTAGGCAGCGATGCGCGCGGCATTGGTATTGACCAGCGGCTCGCCAACGAAGGCCAGGGTGTTTGGCTGTCCGCCGCGGTCGGAAAGGCCGGGCATCGCCACGGGCGCGTCGGCCGCCACGAAAGCGTGTCCGTTAAACGCATAGCGGCAGGACGTGTCTGACGCGCGGTCGCCGTCGGTGTCGATCAGCATGAAGAGCTGTCCGGCCGAAGGATCGGCGAACAGCGCGGTGAATCCGCCTGAAACGCCGGCCGGCAACTCTATCGTGCTGTGCAGTGTGAGCGTCGTGCCGTCGAAGTCATACACGCTGGCCGCGCCGCTGGCGGTGATCAGCGTGAGCTGGCGGGGACCGGGGCCGGGCTGGACAGACCATGGCCTGACAGGCAATCCGAGCGGCTTTGCGGTGCCAAAAACGACGCCGTGCGTGTGATTCGGCTCCAGTGGAATGCTGTAGGCGGTCTGCTCGCCGGGTGTGAAGACCAGGAATTGGCCCAAGGGGGTTGTGGGCGCGAAGCCCCCGAAGATGAATTGTGAGTTGTCTGAAAGCGGCACGGTCCGCGGAGGTTGCAGACCGACGGAGGCGCCGTTATTGCCGGTGGCGAACAGGTAGATCTCGTCGGTGTCCGGCAGCAGGCCTGCCACGCGCGGGATCGCCCCGTTTGA
>JAGOBZ010000462.1 GCA_017999015.1 Kiritimatiellia bacterium | reverse complement strand
TGCTGCGGGCGTAGTCGTTCATGCCGTTCAGGACGACGGTGCCCGCATAGTCGGACGAGGCGTGGTAATACTGGAAGCCGGTGTCGCCGGTCAGCCGGGCGTTGAGCGTGAGCGTGTGGCCGGAGGCTACCGCGTTGTTGCCGTGGTCGTCACCGACGTTCGTGCTCAGCACGATCTCGCCGGGACCGTCGATCGTGGTGCTCTGGCTGGCGACGATGTTGACGTCAAAGTTGTTCTGAAAATAGGTTTTTGATCCCGAGGACAGCTTCAGAACGCCGTTTGTGCCGTCCAGATAAGCCGCGTTCAGCGTGTTGCTTCCGGACAGGGTGACGGCGTTGGTGCAGTCGATTCTGAGATTCAGCCCGCTGGGGCCCCTTAGAACGTCGCCGAGGACCGTGATCGCGCCCGTGCCGCGCAAGCACACGGTCTTGGTGCCGGATGTGCTGGTTGTCGGCACGAAGACGGATCCCAGTGTCAGGGTCTGGCCGAGGGTGTCATTGCGGAAGGTGTAGGTGCCGCCGATCGATCCGCCGCCCAGTTGCAGGCTGCAGTTGAAGGTCTGGCTGTTGGCGGCGGATGAGGCGATGCCGGATTCGCCGTCCGTGCCCATGACCAGAAGCTGGCTGTCGCGGGGGCCGGTGCCGATCGTGTAGGCCGCGACGGCAGGGCCCGTGAAAACGATGTTGCCCACGCTGAACAGTCCAGACAGGTTCAGGGAGACTGGCCGTTGCCTGCTGAATCGAAGGTGGCGGTCTCGTTGAGCGCGCTCCCCGGAAAATTTGAGCCTGTCCAGTTGGCGCTATTGACCCACACGTTGTCTTGAGTGCCCAGCCACGAGCCGCTGGCGGCCCGGAGCGGAGCGGGGGACAACAGGATGAACACTGCGGCCGTCAGCGCGGCCGCGACCGTTGAGGTTAGAACCCGGAAACCCAACCCACACACTGCGCGTGTATTCATGATTCACGTCCTTTTTTTTTGCGTGAAGAATTAACCGCCTGTCATCGATTGTTACTTGAGATTAGCACGAACCGGAGTCACATGTAATGCAGAATACGCAAAAAACTTACTGCATTTTGCGTAATGCCCCGATACGGCGGCAAGCCCGCCGCGCGGCTGCGCCGCGGATGATCGAGGGGACAACGTTCACCCTTAGTCGGTAACGCTTATGGGCAAGACGCGCGGGAAAAAAAGAAAAGACGCAAAGATGTGTGGAACATCTCTGCGTCTTCGCGGCTCTGCGCGTTAAACGATCAGCGCGTTCAGTCGGCGCTCTGGGCATCGGCCTGTGGGTAGGGCAGCACCGGCGTCTGGATCTTCGCGAGCAGCGCGTAGATCACCGCGCCGGCGACGAAAGCCAGGATCAGGCTCAGCGGCAACGGCTGGCCGAGGGGCAGGCCCCAAGCGACGAGCTGCGGCTGCGCACCGATCACGAAGCCGACCAGCCAGGCGATCCAGCCGGCCGGGTTGAAGCCCGCGCGCGGCCCGCTCCAGCGGCCCTTGTTCATGAAGTACTCGGCGACCATCGCGCCGCAGATCGGCCCGAAGGAGGCACCGAAGAAGCCGAAGATCACCGGCAGCTTGAGCGCCACGCCGGTCATGGCCAGGATCTCGGCGATCACGCAGCCGATGCCGCAGGAGATCCACGGATTGACCTTGGGCAGCGTGGTCTTGATGGAGTTGGCCGCGATCAGCGAGGAGAAGCAGCAGCTCGGGAAGGCGCAGATGGCCAGCAGGAAAGCCAGCACGCCACCCGCCTTGTCGCCGAACAGGTTGGCCAGGAGCGCCACCGGATCAAGCACCACCTTGCCCTGCGCCATCAGCTCTTTGCCGGCCGCCGTGCCGTAGAAGCCGGCGACGATCAGGGCCGCGATGCCGGCGGTCAGGACGATCGCCGCGAAAATGCCGAACAGGCCGCCCATCACCACGTCTTTTTTGTGGCGCGCGCCGGTCCCGAAGTCCACGCCTGCCGCGCCGGCCGTGGCGGTGAAGCCGACGATCTGCGTGATCAGCGCGAAGATGATCGCCGTGCTGCCCAGCGCCGGCAGCGCCGACGGGTTGCCGACCTTGGCCGCCGCCGCGAACGCGGCCGGGGCAAACGCGCCGAGCCCGCCGACAGTCTTGGCCAGCGCCGCGAGCAGGATCAGGGCCGGGATAATCGGCAGCCAGGTGGAGATCATCGCCACGTATTTGATGCCCTTGAGCGCCATGACGACGCCCGCCACGCCCCACACGATCATGATGACATAGAGCGCCGGCGAGCCCTGCGGGAATTTCAGGAAGAGATTCAGCGCGTAGGTCGAGCCCGCGATGTTCACCGCTACCCAGCCGAACTGCAGCAGTCCCATCAGGAAGCCGGGCAGGAAGAACCCGCCGTTCGCGCCGAAGGTCGACGAGCCGACGATGTAGAGCGGCAGGCCGGTCTTCTGGCCCAGGCGGCCGAAGACATGATAGAAGAGCAGGTAGCAGATCGCGCCGCCCGCCAGGATGCCGAGCAGGGCGGTCGCCCAGCCGGCCGCGAAGATGCCGCCCGCGTTCCCGCCCTGAATCGAGACGGTTCCGGACCAGAAGATGAACCACAGGAAGATGCCCGCGTAGGTCGGGGCGGTGTTCTTGTACCACGGCGCACGGTTGGCGGCCGGATTGGGTTGCGCGCACTCCAGATAGGAAGGCACAGCGCTCTTCTCGTTCATGCAAGGCTCCTTGTTATGGTCATGGCGGGTTTCTGCGACGGTCCTGCGCCGCATGCCCCCGGTCCCAGCGAATGATGACCCATAGCGTAGGCGATGCTTCAAAGCGGGTCAAGCGCGATTCGGTTTCTCATCGCGGACGGGGGCCGTCCGCGCCCCCGGCGCTTCGCGCAAAACACGCGTTCAACGCGCATCCCCCGGCCGGCCACCGATTTCTTTCAAAGGAGCAGTTCGCGACTGAACGCGTCGGACACGCCGAGCGTTTAACTAACCATGAAACGGATATGTCTCTTTCTGTTGGCGCTCGGGACGGGCGTGCGGGCGGCCGGCGCGGACCCCACCAACCTGCCGCCGATCATCGTGACGGCCTCGCGC
>JAGOBZ010000461.1 GCA_017999015.1 Kiritimatiellia bacterium | reverse complement strand
CATACCTGCACGCGCTTCGGCGTGCCTTTCCTGATTCTGCGCGCGCTGAGCGACGCTCCGGGCAACGGCGACAATGCCCTGGACTTCAAAACCTTTCTGAAACGCGCGGCGGCGGAATCCGCCAACCTGTGCCGCGCACTGGTCGAGCGTCTCAGCGCCTGTCCAGACGCGGCGGACGCGGGCTAGTCGTCGCCGTCCTCGACCCCGACGACCTTGCCGTCAAACTCCTGCAGCACCTGCTTGAGCAGCGGGTCGTCGTAGAGGTCTGCCGGACGCGCCGCAGGCGCGGCGGGCCTGTTGGCGACGGCCTGCGGCTCATCCGAACGCAGCGCGTTCAGGCGGCGCAGCACCTCTTCGAGCGACACCGCATTCGCAATGCGCGCACAGCGGATGAGCGTCATCTCGATCAGCGTGCGGACAGAGAGGGCGAAACGCAGCCGCCCTTCCATTTCGGCGAGCTGGTCGGTAATCTGCTGCACGCGCGCTGCATCCGCCAACGACGCCTGCGCGGCCAGCGAGCGGACCTGTTCAGGCGTGGCGTCGAGCGTCGACATCGCCTCGCCGACATACTGATAGATCAACAGGTTTCGGAAGTGTTCCATCAGCTCTACCGTCAGGCGGCGCATGTCCTTGCCGGCGCTGTCGAACATCGCGACCAACCGCAGGATCTCGGGCATGTCGCCCTTGAGCACCGCCGAGGCGAGCCCCTCGAGCGACCGCCGCGACACGAGTCCGAAAACCGCCAGCACGTCCTCTTCGGTCAGGGCATCGCCCTTGAAAGAGATGAGCTGGTCCAGCGCGGAGAGCGCGTCTCGCATGCCGCCCTCGGCGCCGCGCGCCACAGCCAGCAGCGCGTCATCGTCAACCGTGATGTGCTCGGCCGTGCAGATGTGGCGCAAGCGTTCGACGATCAGCGGCGTCTGGATGCGGCGCAGGTCAAAGCGCTGGCACCGAGAAATGATGGTCGGCAAGACTTTGTCGCCCTCGGTCGTCGCAAAGATAAACTTCACATGCGGCGGCGGTTCCTCCAGCGTCTTGAGCAGCGCGTTGAAAGCCGCGGTGGAGAGCATGTGGACTTCGTCGATAATGATGATCTTGAAGGTGCCATGGGTCGGAGCGAACTGAACCTGGTCGCGCAGGTCGCGCACCTGGTCCACGCCGTTGTTCGAGGCCCCGTCGATCTCCAGCACATCCAGCGCGTTGCCAGCCGCGATCTCGCGGCACATGCTGCAGGCGTCGCACGGCGCGGTCGTGGGGCCCTTCTCGCAGTCCAACGCTTTGGCGAAAATGCGCGCCAGCGAGGTCTTGCCGATGCCGCGCGGCCCGATAAACAGGTAGGCGTGCGCGACGCGTCCGGTTTCGATCGCGTTCTTGAGCGTGCGCGTGACATGCTCTTGACCGACCACATCATCAAACCCCTTGGGGCGCCATTTGCGTGCTAACACTTCATAAGCCATAACGGAGGACAAGTGTACCCTTTGCCCCTTGTGAAGCAAAGGAAATATGGTCAACGAACGCGGACCTTGCAATCCGGCGGGGGGGTGATAAACTGAACCGGCATGAGCGCGTTGTGTGTTCCGCTTGTTTTTAAGCCGGTGTACAAAGGGTATGTATGGGGCGGGAACCGTCTGGCCGCAGTGTACGGCAGGACGGACACGCCGGCGGTGTGCGCGGAATCGTGGGAGATCGCGGCGCGGCAGGACGGCGAGAGCAGTGTGGCGGCAGGACCGTTTGCGGGGCGCGGACTGATGGAACTGGCCGTAGCGTACGGCGCGGCTCTGACCGGTACGCGAGCTCCTGATCCGCATCGCTTCCCGTTGCTCTTCAAGGTGATTGACGCGCGCGACCGGCTGAGCGTGCAGGTGCATCCGAACGCCGAGAATGCAGGGCGTACCGGAGGCGAACCCAAAACCGAGATGTGGGTGGTTCTGGACCGTACGCCCGGCGCCATGCTCTATGCGGGATTGGTGGAAGGCTTGACGCCGGACTTGTTGCGGAGGTCTCTGGCTGATGGCACGGCCGCGGCGCAGCTTGTGGCGCATCCGGTCGATCCCGGCCAAGCCCTTTTCATTCCCGGCGGACTGGTTCACGCGATCGGCGCGGGCTGCTTGATCTATGAGGTGCAGCAGAACTCCAACACCACCTATCGCCTGTTTGACTGGAACCGTGTCGGTGCGGACGGCCAGCCCCGTCCGCTGCACGTCGAGGAGAGTTTTAAGACGATCGACTGGTCGCTGCCCGCGCCGCAGATGATCGATCCCGCCGCCGCGTGTCGGGTAGGGGGAGTTGGGTCGGAAGTGGTGGCCTGCGACTACTTTAACGTGCGTCGACTCGATCTTACGGGGCCGCTCGACGTGGCCGTGGACGGCAGCTCTTTCCACGCCCTCTTTGTCGTGTCCGGTGCGGTCTCAGTTTCGGCCGGCGGGGAGTGCGTTCCGCTGTGTGCCGGACAAAGCGCGCTGGTGCCGGCGGATGCCGGCGTGTATCATCTGAAAGCTGACGCCGCCGCGCGCCTGCTGGTCACCACGCTTTGAACGAACATCTTTTCATGACTGGATTCTCCTGATATGGCTTACAAAATCGCCACCGTTTCCAATATCCCGATCTATATCGATTGGTCGTTGATCCTGCTGCTGTTCTTCATGATCAGCGATTTCGGCAATCCGGTGCTCGGCATCGCGGTCGGCCTCGGCGTGGCGGTGTCCATCGCCCTGCATGAACTCGGCCACAGTCTGGTGGCGCAGGCGTTCGGCTGCCGCGTGCGCGACATCACGCTGATGCTGCTCGGCGGCTGTGCGACCATCGTGGACATGCCGCGCAAGGCGTGGCAGGAGTTTCTGATGGCGGCTGCCGGGCCGCTGGTGAGCGTAGGGGTTGGCGCGCTCTGCCTGGCCGCGGCGCTGCTGCTGCGCATCGACCCGTTGTCCGCGTCGACGCCGGCGGGCTACAGCCCCGGCCTGCTGTTCTGGGTCGGATGGATCAACCTTGCGCTCTGCCTCTTCAATCTGCTGCCGGCCTTCCCGATGGACGGCGGGCGCATTCTGCGCGCCTTTCTTCAGCAG
>JAGOBZ010000460.1 GCA_017999015.1 Kiritimatiellia bacterium | reverse complement strand
CGTCCGCCTCCTTGCGCTTGGCGACGGCCTGGCCCGCGGCGTGTTCGAGCGTCTGCGCGAACAGGCTGCGCTCGCGCGGGTCTTCCGGCTGCCAGCCGGACTTCCGGAAATGCTCAATCAGCGGGTAGCCGTGCTTCATCGGAAGTTGCAGCAGCGCCTTGAACAGCCACGGCCAGTTGCGCCGGCGCAGCGCGGCCTCAAGCGCGCCCTGAATCTGCGCGTCCGTGCACTCGTGCAGGTGCCGCCCCACGCCCAGGAACTCCTGGCAGCGCCGGTCGCCGGTGCGAATCACGGCCATCACGTGCTCGCGCACCGTCTCGTCCGCCTGGTCGTATTCCATGCGCAGGTTCTGGAACTGGTAGTCCTCCTGGAAGTACGCGTCCAGTTGTTTCGTCACGAACAGGAACAGGCACGCCCGCTCCGTGCGCGAAGGGCGTTTCCCCGTCTGCACGCACAAACGCGCCGCCTGCCCCGCCGGGTCGCGGATGGCCGCCTCGCACAGCGCGTCCACCGCGTCGGGGCGGCGCAACTGCCGCAGGCCCGTCTCCGCGACGGCCCGGACCTGCGGGTCCTCCGACGCCAGCGCGCCCAGCAGCAGCGGCACCGCCTCCGGCCCTCCGTCCGCCGCCAAGGCCTCGCAGCCCTTGCGCCGCCGCTGTCCGCCCAGCAGAGGCATCCGACTTTTAAGGCGCCTGCTCAGACTCTCGATTTGCTTGTTGTTCATGGCCGATTGCCTCCTTCCTGTAAGGATTTGAGAATGTAAGAATTTGAGAAGTTCAGAATTGCAGATTGTGGTCTCTTATGCCGTGTTTCCATTGCCTAGGTTTCCTTGCCACGCCGCGCGCCCCTGTTTCGCTTCGCGGTCTTTATGGAACTGCCGATCACAGCCCGAAGTTGCCTGGCTTCATCCAACAATGCCTTCATTCGCTGACTGGGCAGAAGTCCGGCGTCGTGAATCAACGAAAGCCACAAAACGGACTCCCGGCATTCCTTATAGGTAATTCCGAGCTTGGCGATAAACTCCGCGGGACTCACCGCGCCGCGGGCCTCCTCATAGTTCGCCGCGACCGACGTAGCCGCGCGCAGGAGTTGTTCACCCAACACTCTCGACGCCATCCGCGATGGCGGAAGACTCTCGACCAGCCGTACCGTGCGCAGCGCGAAATCGTACAGGCGCTTCGCCAGCGCCTCCGGCGACCTCTTCCCGTCGCCTGCACTCGTTATCCTCTCATCCCGATTCACCGCGATATCCCTTCATTGACTCCGATCGGCAACATATCCGAACTACAACTCCCAAGGTCGGTACTCTTCTCACTTCTCACTTCTCACTTCTCAAATTCTCACTTTCTCAAATTCTCAAATTCTGAACTCTCCACTGTCCTGGCGCAGCGAAAACCGTAGAAGTCGTAGCGCCGCGCCGGGCCGATGAGGCTGCGGTGCGCGCAGCGGAAGCGGTCCGCGTAGTTGATGCTCCACGACCCGCCCCGCAACACCCGAGACTGCCCGCTCGCGGGCGGCGTCAGGTCGCCCGCCTTGTAGCGCGCGTACGCACTGCTCTCGTACCAGTCCGCGCACCATTCCCACACGTTCCCCGACATCTGATACAGACCCCATGGACTGCATCCCTCAGGGAGGGACCACACCCCGCACGTCGTCTCGCTGCCCCTGTTTTCGGGGTTCCGGCACTTGTCCGCGTACCAGCCGTTGCCCCACGGGTATTCGCGCCCGTCCACGCCCCGCGCGCCCTTCTCCCATTCCAGTTCCGTCGGCAAGCGCAGCCCTGCCCACTGGCAATACGCCTGCGCATCCTCCCAACTCACGCACACCACCGGATGGTCCGCCTTCTCTCGCGGAAATTCCTTCCCCTTCCACACCGGCGTGCCCCAATCCGCCTCGTCCGGTGGCCGGTGGCCCGTCGCATCCACGAAGCGCCTGTATTGCCCATTCGTCACCGGGTGCAGCGCGAGGTAATACGCCGGCAGGCGCACCGGAAACGGCCCGCCGCCTTCATCGACTCCCTTGCCGCCCGCCAGGAACTCGCCTTCGGGCACCAGCACCAGCAGCGTGCCGTCCACCGCGTCCTCGATGACCAAGTCATGAGCGCCCGCGCCAAAGGCGAGCAGACCGCTGTCCATTTCCATCGTCTGACCCATCAACCCGTCTCCATCTCGCAGATTCCCGAATCCGTGAATCCTCAGATTCTCAAATTCTCACCTTCTCAAATTCTGAACTCTCCACCGTCCTGGCGCAGCGAAAACCGCTGTGGTCGTCGCGCAGTGACGGGTCGACGACGGTGCGGTACGCGCAGCGGAAGAGGCCCGCGTCGAAGTTGTTCCACGACCCGCCCCGCAACACCCGAGCGCCGCCGCCCGTTGGCGGCGTCAAATCGCCCCGCTTGTAGCGCGCATACGCACCGCCGTCATACCAGTCCGCGCACCATTCGCACACGTTCCCACACATCTGATGCAACCCCCACGGGCTGCATCCCTCCGCATACGACCACACCCCGCACGTCGTCTCATTGCCTTTGTTCCTGTCGTTCCGGCACTTGCCCGCATCCCACTCGTTGCCCCATGGGTACTCCCGCCCGTCCACGCCCCGCGAGCCCTTCTCCCATTCCAGTTCCGTGGGCAAGCGCAGCCCCGCCCAGTCGCAATACGCCTGCGCATCCTCCCAACTCACGCACACCACCGGGTGGTCCGCCTTTTCCCTCGGAAACTCCTTCCCCTTCCACACCGGCGTGCCCCAATTCGCTTCGTCCGGCGGCCGGTGGCCGGTCGCATCCACGAAGCGCTTGTACTGCGCGTTCGTCACCGGGTACAGCGCGAGGTAATACGCCGGCAGACGCACCGGAAACTTCTCATCGCCCACCAGAAACTCGCCATCGGGCACCAGCACCAGCGGCGTGTCGTCCGCCGCGTTTTCGATGACCAGATCGTGAGCGCCCGCGCCAAAGGCGAGCAGACCGCTGTCCATTTCCACCGTCTGACCCATCAACCCGTCTACCTTTTGCAGATTCCCGAATCCGTATATTCTCCGATTCTCAAATTCTCACCTTCTCAAAT
>JAGOBZ010000032.1 GCA_017999015.1 Kiritimatiellia bacterium | reverse complement strand
AAATGGGTGCTACTTGAAGCGCGAAGGTGGCTCCCATTCCCTTTGGACGAGTGTCAAGACAGGCAGGATCGAAGCCGTACCGAGGCATACCGAGATCCCGGATCGCTTAGCCATCAAAATATGTAAGTGTCTTTCCGTTCCCGAGCCGAAATAGGGCAGAACCCGGCGGCGAAGACAACGCGGCTCCCGCCGCGTGCCTGGCCTCTGACGTTGGCAATATGAAATGAAACTTGAGGCTCTTGCCCCCCGGACGCAAGCCGTCAGGCGCAGCGTCCGAGGGGGGTAAGAGCCTCATGATGAAAAAACAAACTTCAGCCGATCACGCTTCGACTCCGCGTGTTCGAGCAACAGGCGCTCACTGCAAGACCGGGAGCACGCGCTCACCGCGGGCCTGTGCCGCGATGTCGTGATCGTGACCGAAATATGCGGCGTTGGAATCCATGAAAAGCAGCAGCCGCAACCGTTCTTCCGCCGTCAAGACCACATCGTGATGCCCCTTCTCCAGCAGCGCATGCAGCGGCGAGGCCATCGCGCCGAACCGCCCCGGCTCGGTGTACGGCGTCACGAACGCGTCGCGCTGCACACCGACCTTGGACCAGTCACCGCGGTAGGCATGGGTGAAATAGTGAAGATGCGGCACCAGGCTGTAAAACGAGGTGAAGAATGCGAAACGGTTCTTGTCCGGATCACCGCGCCGCAGATCCGGCATCGAGGCCTTGCGCGTTTCGCCATGGCAGGAGACGCATTTCGCGTCTAAAACCGGCTGCACCAGCCGGGGATAGTTGTAGGGGTTGGAACCGTCCGGCCCCGCTGCCAGGCGCGACGGCGCGCGCCGCATCGCCAGCGGCGAGGCGGCGGCGCGCTGCCCGCTTACGGCCGCCCCGGTGCGCGCCTCATGGCAGCCGTTGCACATCAGGGTCTCGCCGGGAGCGACATAGGTCACGCTGCGCATGCCCTGAACGGCGACGCCGCGTTCGTTCACCGCGTGGAAGAGGATCGGAGCCCCGACCGGCGCTTCGAAGTACGCGCTGCCGTCCTCCTCGACCGGCACGCTGCCGAGATATTGCCGTCCCGGTGTCTGATCGCAGACGCCGAGCCGCGGGTCGCCGACGATCGGCTTGACCTTCGGCAGGATCTGCCACACGCGCAGCGCCGCGATGCGCGTGCCTTCCGGAAACGGCCGCCGCGAGTTGTAGACATTCACCAGGCCGATGGTCGCGGTTTTCGGCAATTTTTCAGGGGCAACCGGCGCGGGCTTTGTGCCGTCCGGCAGACGGGGCTGCCCCACCAGCGTGCCATGCGCCAGCACTGGCGGCCGGGGCCGCGCATGCAGCGGCATCGGGCTGAGGCAGGAGATCTGCGGATGCGTGTATAGCGGGATCTTGTTGCCAAAGGCATCCAGCAGCGTCACCGCATACCGCCGCTTGGCGCAGTCGATCATGCCGTACTGCGCGTTGGCGTCACCGTCGTACACACACAGGTAATACGTTTCGCTCAGCGGCCACGGAGACGCATAGGCGGCCGAACCCTTGGTCTTCTGCCAGTCATAGTACTCGGTTTCAGGCAGCAGTTGGTCAGGGGTGAGCCGCCGGATCTGCGACATCTCGCCGTCGTCGGCCACAGAGGGATCAATCACAATCAGCGACCCGCGCGCCTCCGTATGATGGCCGCAGGCCACGGCCACGTATTTCGAAGATCCGGGAATCGCGCGGACATCCATCACCATGTGCGGCGCGGTGCGTTCCGAAAGGTGCGTGTTGCCGTTCAGCTCGCGCGCGTCGCGTCCGTCGGGATAGGTGATCCAGGGATGGTGCGCCTGATTAAAGCCGCGGTCCACATAATCCCAGCGCGTGTAGACGATCATGCCGTTGTTGTCGACGCTCGGCTGCCACTCGTTGGTCTCGTGCGGGCTCAACGCCACGATGTCCGAGCCGTCGTCGAACATGCTGTGCAGCGTAAAGGTGGGAACCTCGCGCCGGTGGCAGCGGCCAAAGCCGCCGCGCCGCTCCGAAATGAAGGCGATCCGCCCGTTCGGGAGCCAGCACGGATCGAAGTCGTTCACCGCGCCGTCCGTAAGCTGCACGAGGCCGGAGCCGTCGGCGTTGCAGCGGAAGATGTGAAAGGCCGTGCGCGCGTTCCAGACACGGATCGAGGGATCGCCGTCGGTGTAGGCGAAAAGAATCTGCCGGCCGTCGTACGACACGTCCGGCGCGAGAAAGCCGCCGTTGTCCAGGCGCTCGCCGCGGCGCGGTCCTGACGCGACCGTTGAGTCGGCGAGCAGGTTGCGGGCGCGCGGCTGCGCCGACCACGGCCCCTCCAGCGCATAGAGGCCGTTGCCCTGCGTGGTGCCGTGCAGCGTGGCGTGAAACCCGAAATACTGGTCGCACATGTGCACGCCCCAATGATATTCGTCAGTGGGCAGCGCTTCGCGCGTGATGAACAGAATCTTTGAGATCGATGCCAGCAGCGGATTGGCGAACGCGATCTCGCGGCGCAGCGCGAGCAGGCGTTGCAGCAGCGCGATCCGCGCCTCCTGCTCGTCGGGCTGCACGCGCGCGGCCGATTGCTCCAGCGCGGCGAGCCGTTCACCCAGCGGGGCGAGATCGACCTGCCGCGCGAGGTCCTGAAACAGGGCGCGCGTGCGGCGCAGCACGATGTCGAGCGGATCACGGTCGTCCGGCAGAATCGTTGCCTGCGGATGGAAGGCCTGGCCGCGCCGTGCAGCCTCGTCAAAAATCCCCTTATGTGTGCGGGGCTGCTCCGTGCGCTCGCGTTCAAGCAGACGATATTCGCGCACCGTATCAACACCGTAACGCGCGCCAAGCGCATCGAGACGTTGCGCTGACAACGGCTCGGCCGTCACGGCACATGCCGCGCAGACGCCGACTAACACCCATACTGGTTTTGTAGCCATCGCTTCTCACTTGTTGCGTGGATAGAGCCTGATGTTGCGATATTCGACCATCGTGTGGTCGCCCTGAAAGTAGATCGGTCCCGGCAGGGTGTCGTCTGCGGACAAGGCACCGCCGGTACAGCCCTCCAACGGCTGGTTGTCGATCACGAGCCGGTCATTCAACCGGACGGTGACGTGGCGGTCGGCAAAAATGATGTCGAAGGCATGCCATTCACCTGCCGGGCGGGCGGCGTTCTCCAGCGGGACAATGCGGGAGTAGACGCCGCCGATGCCGCCCCAACTCGGCGGCCGGCCGTGGGAGTCGGCCACTTGCACCTCGTACCGGCCGCGCAGATAGATGCCGCTGTTACCGCCTTTCGGCAGCCGGACCTCCAGCGTGAGCCGAAAATCCTCGAACTCGCGGTCGGTGCGGATGTTGCCGAACTGCTTCGGCGCCGGTCCCTCTTCCAACTGCGGCGAGTTCACCAGCAGGCCGTCGCGCACCGACCAGGCGTTGTTGTCGGCGGGATTCGTTAAGCGCCAGCCTGAAAGGTTTTGACCGTTGAACAGCGTGAGCGGCTCACCGAAGCGCAGCGCCGCCAGATCAGGGCGGGGCGGCAGCGGTGCCTGCCGTTTGCCGCGCATCGTTTGCACGGGCAGCCGCGTGCCGTCTTTGAGCGCGCGCGCCAGCTCGACCGTCATGGCGTCGCCCTGCACGGTCGCGCGCAGCGTGTCGGTCCCGAGGATGTCGCGCCGCATCCCCTTTGCCGTCATATACCAGTGATCATGAGGCCGTTCCATGACGAGCACCCCGTCTTCAAGCGCCACGCGCTTGAAAGGTTCGACCCCGCCGATCTCCCACATGGCTTTGGCGGACGGCACACCCTGGTTCATCTCCACGCGCAACCAGACCGCGCCGCCGGACGGGGAGGTCAGACACCACGCGCCCTCGAAAGGCGACGCGGCCATCACGCAACCCGCCGCACACAGCCCCGCCATCACACTTCCAATCCCTCGTTTCATCCATCCTCCGTGTCCTGTCATCTCTGTGTTTCTCCCCTCAACGTTTCAGCAGCATCACGATCGCTCTGGCCAGCTTGTCGCGGTGCGCCTCCAGCGGCGCCGGATCGCGCGTGAAACTCGTCAAGCTGGCAGACACATCCGCCGGCACCGTCAACAGCGCCGTCACATTCTCGCGCTCGCGCGGCGTCAAGGTCCCGCCTTTTTCGGCGAGCAGACGTTTCAGCATCACAAAATACTCATAGTCCTCAAGGCCGTCGCGCAGCATCGCCAAACGGTAACTGACGACCGGCGCGTCCAGCACCGGCGCCGCCGGTTTGCCATCTGCCGCTGCAAGGGGCGGGTATAGAAAGCGGCCGTCTCCGTTGCCCCACGGCTGCTTCGTGCCCGGCGCCACGCCGTATCCGGACACCCAGCTCATCGGATCCAGATACGGGTTCTGCGAATGTTCCTGATCCGGATACGCGGTGCCGCTGGTCCAATACACGGTATCCCAGATCAGAATGCCGGTGACCCGCTCCGCCCACGTCTGCCACAGCCAGACGCGCATCTCTGTGCCGGGATGGTCGATGAATTCGGTGGCATACGGCGCCACCGGCCCGCAGCAGACATACCACCAGAACTGGTCACCCGCCGCACGCCGTTCTTCCAAGCCCGCCACATTCAGCGACGGCGTCAGCGGGCACCAAAGATTCGGCCCGCCGACGAGATCTTTCTCAATCTGCTCGGTCAGCATGCGGCGCAGGCCGGGGGCGTGACGCTTGAGCTTGGCAAAACCGTTCATCACAAAGGCGTAATCCTTGGGATCCGGCTCATCGAACCAGTAGACGAACGCCTTGTCCAACCAGCCTTTCTGCTTGAGATGCGCCTCAATCCCGCGCAGGTATTTGCCGAGCAGGATGTCGTACTCGGGCGCGCTTTCCGGATAGCCCATGAAGGTCGGCTCGTACCGTTCATGGAAGGTGCCGCCGCCGAGACCGTCCACATGCATGGAGAAGGTGTTGAACCGATGCACCTCGAACGCCCGCTCCATCGCGGTGTCCCATCGCGTCCAGTCAAAAACCGGCTCAACGGCGGCGATGTCCACCGGCTCGAACCCGCCGCCCGCAACCCGCTCTTTGCCTGTCTCTGCGTCCGTCACCGAGAGGGCGTCGATCCACACCGTGCCCTTGGCCGTGCCCGGCTCTTGGTATCCGGCCGCGTACAGCGTGAACTGACAGGCCGTGGCCTCGGCGGGAAAAGCGGCGTGCACCGTTTCAAAGCGCTGCCATTCCGGCGTGCCGTTCACGGTGATATCCGTGTTGCAGCCCGGCATCCAACTGCCATCCGCCCTCAGATAGTTGATCGAAAACAAGAACGGATGCGGGGCGTCGGTGCGGTGCGTGAACGCGATCTTGAATCCTTTCGCCGGCAACGCGACCGCTTGGGCGTACCGTGCGCCCACATTGTGCTGCGGGCTATCGTCCACCACCTGCAGGGCACCCTGCCCCTCGCTCTTGACATCCGTCACGAGTCGACCGCCCTGCCAGGGATTCATGCCGGTCCAGCTTACGCTCCAGCCGTCCATCGGCGCGGGATTGTAGATCGAGATGCCATGCTCGCCCAGCGCGTGCAGATAGGCATCCAACACAGCGCGGCGCTGCTCCGGCTCGCGCACGCCGTGGTAGCGCCAGACCGTTGACGGATTGAAGCCGAACGCGGTTTCGCAGGTCAGCGTGTCAGGCAGCGCAAAGCCGTAGACCTCGACATTCAGTCCTGCGGAAACGCTCACCCCTTCAGCCTGAACCGTGACCGTGCCGCGATAGATGCCGGGCGTCGCCTCGCGCGGCGCTTTGACGCGGATCCAGTACGGGTGATGGCGACCGGCGGCCAGGAGCGTCGACGCGGTCTGCGGCAGCAGCGGGTCCGGCCAATTCGCGAGGGTGCCGGTGCGGTCGGTCTTGCGCGTCACCGGCACATAGCCGACCCGCAGCACCTGAATCTCGCTCGCGGCGATCATGCGGGAGCCAAACCGCAGATCCGAAACCGACACCGACACATTCGTCAGCGCGACATTCGGCGCAACCACCAGTTGCAGCGCCTCCATCTCGTTCGCGGCCAGCCGCAGCGAGAGCGCTTTGGCGATCTGGCGCGGCAGCGCGCGGTATTCGGGAATCTTCCAGCCCGAGGACGCGCGCCAGAGATTGAGCGCGGGATGGCTGACCGGCAGCAGTTCGCCGTAGCTGTCATCATAGAATTCCGGCACGTGGACGGAGCTGCGCGCCGTGAAGGCGTCGCCCACTTCAACAGCCATCTGCCACTGGCCAACGCCCGGCACCTCATACGGAATCTGAACGTCGAAGGCGCCGCCTCCAGGAAAATTCACGGCAACCGCATTGGTGTGAGGGGTCTCACCCGGCCGCGAAAAGATCACGCGCGCCTGCGCGTCCAAGGGTGCGCCGGTCGCATTCTGCACGCGCAGATCCACCTGATTGGCGCCGCCCGGCAATGCTTCGCCCAACCCCCGCACCAGCACGCGCACGCGCGGCCTGTGCGCTTCGGTTTCGATGTACCGCGTCGAACCCGCGAGCGTGACCGGTTCGCCCGCGACCTCGCTTTCAAAGCGGTAGCCGTTCACCTGCAGGCTGCAGGGCGGTTTCACGCCGCGCAACCGCACCCAGAGCAGCTCGGCAGGAAACAGAACTGCGGGGAGATCGATCTTCACCGTGCCGCTGTTGGTGAGCTGTCCCACATGTTCCCACGCTTTGCCGTCTTTCGACGCATCGATCGACAAACGGCCCGACACATAATAGCCGCTGCTCACCTCGAGCGAACCGTTGAGCATCGACCGTCCGCCGCCGTCATGGCGGTACGTCACAAAACTCCCCTCGCTGAAGCACCAGCGGTCGCTGTTGAAGCCGGCCGTGAAGGCCAGCAGCGGGCGGCTGTGATTCCGTCCGTCTCCGCCAAGCGGCGCGTCAAACAGGTAGCGACGGCCTTCGCGCCGCTCGCCTTCGCCCAGCGCGGATTCGCCCAGCGGCATGTGCACCGCCAGCACCGGAGCAAGGCGCACCGCATCAAAAAAAACCTGCCCCTTCATCTGCCATTGGCCGATGCGCACCGGCGCCGTCAGAAGATCCTTGCGCAGTGGTGTTGCAAAGACATGCTCGTAGAGGCGCCACGTTTCACCGGGCACCCCGATGTCCACGTTCGCGAACGACGGCCCGCAGACCGCCGTGCCGCCGCCCGCCTCTTCGGCGCGCGCCACAAACGAAAAGCGGTAGAGGTGGTTGGGCTGAAACGTCACCGGGTCCGACAGCCAGGCGTTGTCGCCCGCCCCGTCGCCGCTGACCGACACGCACGCACCGTCATCGATTCCGCCGTCGCGCGCCCAGTCGCCGCCGGCTTTGCCGAGACTCCAGCCCGCCGGCGTTTTCTCGCCCGCCTCAAAATGACCGTTGGTCAACAGATTGACCTGTGCTTCCAGCGTCAATGACGCGAGCTGCGCGGCGATCATGATGACCCGTATTCTGCGGATACCCATACTCCCCTCCCCTTTCATAATTCGACGATCATTGTACCAAGTGCAGACGGCCACATGCAAACTCCGCGAAGCTGAGTCGCGACGGGCGCCCAATATCATTATGGCATGCCTGAATCAGCTTTGATAACATGTAACACAGTCATGACCGAGACGCCCGATCACGCAATCGCTTTGCTCCCCCGCGCCGCCGAGCTGCTTGAAAGACGCAACCGTGAGGCCGGCAACCTGCTGCTCTCAGAGCGTGCAGTCTGGTATGTTTCGATCCTTGCCGCGCTGCTGGATTTCCGGCGCAGGCACGAACCTGAACCGCTGCACGACGACCTCTTCGCCGCCTTGTGCGCCGATATGGCCGACGGTCTCTATTCTCAGGAGAGCTTCAACCAGGATTTGCGCCAACTGCTGCTGTGGAATTTGCTCACCGACCGTTTGGAAAAAGAACGGCTGCGCGGCTATAAAGACACACGCCGCCGAAAATTCCGCTACCGGATCACGGATGAAGCCGCGGCCTTCATGCTTTGGCTCGAAGCCCGTCGCCGTGATGATCTTGAACCGGCCGACGCCGACACGCGCGATCTGCTCTCCGAGATGATCGGCTCCCTGCGTGAAACGGTGCGCCTTTTCAACAAAACCGGCATTGACGCCCTGGATTACGAAACGGCGCGGGGCATATTTTATCGGCTCACCCGCATGGTCACGCTCACCGAAAACGCCAGCCAAGCCCTCGGCGACTTCAACATCCGCCTGCTCGGCTTCGCCAGCGGACGATACGATGCAGGCGAGGCGCGCATCATCCTCTCTGAACTTGAGCGTTTCCTGAAACAGTTCCTCAGCCGTATCCATACCCTGCGCACCGAGATCACGCCGGAACTCAGCAGACTGCGGCAAGGCCGGCTCACCGCGCGTTGGCAAGCCTGCCTTGCCATCATGGAAGAAGAGACGCGCGCCACGCCTCACCTGATGCGCACCCGTCTGCCCCACCCCGAACGCACGCTGGCCGACCTCGCCGCCTTTTATGCGGAGGAAGGCTCCCTAGAACAGTTGTGCGCCCGCGTCAACACGGCCGCACTGCTGGTCTGGCGCAAACTCTACACGCATCTACGCGAACTCGAACGGCGCAGCCACCGTCTTGAAGATTTGCGCGCACGCATCACGGAAATCGCGGCGACCCCTGCCGAAGCTGTCCCGAGTGCTTTCCTCGCCTCGCTGTTGGCCCCTGCACGCATGATCGGCGACATGCATTTCTGGGACGAAAATGAAAAGGCCCGCCCTCCGGAACCGCGCTGGGATCGCCAGCGACTGCGCGAAGAGCCCACGCTGTGGCTCAGCGAAAAGCCCCGCACCGCGGACCGCCCGCCGCAGTCGCTGGAAGAGGCGCGCCTGCGCGCTCTCGCTGACTGGATGACGGCCTGCGGCCTCAGCGGCAAAAACAACGGCACGCCAGCGCGGGCTTCTCACGGGCGCTTCAGCGGCTTCGATGATTTTCCACGCCTTATGGAACTCTCCCGCAGCGGATTGCTCGGACAAGGCGCGCGCCTCGCACGGATCGGTTTCAGGGTGAGTCCGACGCACGATCTTGTTGCGATCGCCGCCGACCGCAACACCCTCACCTTTCCCGATATCCTCGTCCACACCGTTGACCCGCCTCCCCCGGTATAATCATGTCCGCATTTGACACACTTCTCCAAAATCAGAAAGCCCGCGTTCAGGCCGTGCTCAACATCCTGCTCGAGGGACCTTATTTTTATAAGACCGACCATGAGGAGCATTTCCTCTTCCTGCGCCGGTACCAGCGCGAATTTGCAGCCTTTTTCGAGGAGACGTTCGGCTGGCAGCTCGTGGCCGATGCCAAATGCGCGAGGCTTTACAAGCCCGAGTGGTTCAACGACCGCATCACGCCTTCAAACCGCGATCTTTTTTCCTTCACGCGCCGCGACGAGTGCCTTGCCTTCATGCTGCTCCTGGAGTTTTTCGAGAGCCGTCTGGAGGAGGAGTCCGCCAGCGTGGAAGAACCCGACAACATCCGTTTCCGGTTCGGCGACCTGCTGCTCTACGCGCGCAGCCGTTTTCTTGAAATCTTTCCCGAACAGACATCCGGATATTCCGAAGAGGATGTGCGCCGGATACTCCGTCCGGTCATGCCGCAACTCGAAAAATACCGTTTCTTAGCCAAGCTTGATCCGCCCGATGATGAACGCATCGAGCAAGACGACACCATCTACGAATGCCTGCCGGCGCTCTGGCATTACAGCGTGCAACGCATCTCCCGTCCGCTCAATGAAGACCCTTGTCCCCGCGAGTAAGACAACGCCGATTCGCAGAATTCCGCCGCCTTGACTATCCGATGCGACTGTGTTTCACTGTTTGCCCGTTACTCACCACGACCCTTTTCGCCGCACAAGCGAGTGCCTGTGGCGTGGAACACCGCGGCCTTTCCGTTGTGCCGCATGGATGCTCAAAAGGACCTTCACACTATGTTTAGCAAGAAAAAGAACTCCGAACATGACACAGCACCCATTCCTGTGACACCTGATCCGGCCGAGACGCCCGTCACGGATGCCGCCGCGAACGAAGCCGACGCCGCCACCCCGGCCGAGCCCTTAGACTCCGCCGCGCAGGCTGACGTGACGGCCGGGCCCGCCGTCGCGGCGGCCATTCCGGAAAAGGAGGAGCTGCTGATTCTGAAAGACCGTTACGCGCGCCTGATGGCCGATTTCGACAACTATCGCAAGCGCCAACTCCGCGAACGCGAAGATTGGATCAAACGCGCCAACGAGGAACTGCTCGGCGACCTGCTCCCGGTGATCGACCACCTCGAGCTGGCGCTGGCCCAGGCGACCGACCCCGCAGCGCCGTTTGTCGTGGGTGTCAAGCTGGTCTACGACCAGTTTCTCGCCCTGCTCGACCGCCACGGCATGGTGCCGCTGGATGCGAAGGGCGAGCCTTTTGACCCCTCTTACCATGAAGCCCTCTCCCAGATGAATTCCGCCACGGTCCCGGCCAACATCGTCATGGACCAGTTCCGCCGCGGCTGGCTGCTCGGCGGTCGCCTGCTGCGCCCCGCACAGGTCATCGTCTCCTCCGGCGCGCCCGACCCCGTGATCGCCGACAATGAACCGTCTAACGTAACGGACTAACCCGAACCCGGACGCTCCCTTAGACCTCCTTCCCCCCTCCCGTTATATGGCTACCAAACGCGACTATTACGACGTGCTCGGCATCGGCAAAACCGCGAGCGCCGATGAGATAAAAAAGGCCTACCGCAAGCTGGCCATGCAGTACCACCCGGACCGCAACGCCGACAATAAAGAGGCGGCCGAAAAATTCAAAGAGGTGTGTGAAGCCTATGAGGTGCTGAGCGATACCGACAAGCGCCATCGCTACGATCAGTACGGGCACGCCGGCATGAAGTCGGCCTTCGGCCCCGGCGGGTTCGACTTCGGGCGCGATTTCTCACACATGCAGGATATCGACCTGCAAGACATCCTCGGCAGTTTCTTCGGCGGCGGCTTTGGCGACATTTTCGGAGGAGGAGGAGGAGGAGGCCGCAGCCGCCGTTCCCGCGATCCAAATGCCGCGCAGCGCGGCGACGACCTGCGTTTTGACCTCGAGATCGACCTCGAGGAGGCGATCTTCGGCTCCGAGCGCGAGGTGGACCTGAACATCAATGACGCCTGCCCGACCTGCCGCGGCACCGGCGCCGCCTCCGGCTCCGCGCGCGAGACCTGCCGCCAGTGCGGCGGACACGGCGTCGTGATCGTCGGTGGCGGCTTCATCCAGATGCGCCAGACCTGCCCGGTCTGCCAAGGCGCGGGCACGATCATCCGCAATCCCTGCAAGAGCTGCTGCGGCGGCGGCCGCGTCAAAACCCCGCGCCACATCGCCCTGCGCATTCCCAAGGGCGTGGAAACCGGTTCACGTTTACGCCTCGCCGGCAAGGGCGAGAGCGGTCTGCGCGGCGGCGAGGCCGGCGACCTCTACGTGGTGCTGCACGTGCGCGACCACGAACTGTTCCAGCGGCAGGACGACGACCTGGCATGCACGGTCCATGTCTCCCCTCTGCTCGCCGCCCTGGGCGGGGAAATTGAGGTCCCCACGCCCGACGGCCACGCCCGCATCCGCCTCCCGGCCGGCACGCCCAACAACAAGGTCTTCCGCCTGCGCGACAAGGGCATGCCCAACCTTCACGGCGGCGTCGGCGACCTCCATGTGCGCGTGGAACTCGAAGTGCCCGCCCACCTTTCCTCCAAACAGAAACGGCTGCTCGAAGAATTCAACGCGCTGGCCAGCGCTGAAAACTTCCCGGACGCCGCGCGCCAGCGCAAGGCTGCCGAAACCTTTCTCGCACGCCGCGATGCCCTGCGCAAACACACGGGCCATTAACGCTGCGTCCCCTTCCGCATGCACCGCTGCCTGGTTAAAACCGAAGAGTTGCTCGCTGACACCTGCACGCTCACCCGCGAAGCGGCGCGCCACCTGCAAACCGTGTTGCGCGTCCGTTCAGGTGACCCTGTCGTGCTCTTCGACGGCCATGGCCGCACGCGCGCCGTAACCGTCAGCGCCGTTGACCGGAATGGCTTAGTGTTCACGGCCGCCGCTCCCGCTCTGGAACACCCGCGCCCCGTCTGCGCGCTCACGCTCTTCGCCTGCGTCAGCAAGGGCGCGCACATGGACTGGACGGTCGAAAAGGCCACGGAGTTGGGCGCGGCGCAGATCGTGCCGGTGCTCTCCGCGCGTACGGTCTCGCGCCCTGCGGACGCCGCGCGCTGGCGGCGCATCGCTGAAGAGGCGGGGCGCCAATGCGGTACAGCATGGTTGCCCGAGATCACAGACCCGCTGACGTTCGACGCCGCCCTCGCTCGCACCGCGCAAACCCGCCCGCTCTTTGCCGCCGCACTGACGCCCGAGGCCCGGCCGCTGCGTGACGCGCTGGCCGCCTTCAGCGTGCCGCCGCAGTCAGCCGGGTGGTTTGTCGGACCGGAAGGCGACTTCACCCCCGCCGAACTCGCCATGCTCATGACGGCCGGCGCAATCGCTGTGAGTCTCGGCCCTCGCGTCCTGCGCGCCGAGACTGCCTGCATGTACGGACTTTGCGTCCTCTCGTGTGCCTGGCAGAGCGTTTGAGACCCTTGCCCATAACAAGGATTGTCAACCCGCGCCTTTCGGGCTATAGTTACGCACGTTGCGGGCTGGGCATGCGGCGAGGTGCCGCGTGTACGTCAGCCGGCGGACACCACGAAAGGAGTCTCATATGGCACACGTTCTCTCGCTACGCATGACGCTCGCGGGGTTCCTGCTCGCAGGCGTATTCCTCGCGCCGAACGCGCTGCGGTCTCAAACCGCATCCGAACCGGTCCCGCCGCCCGACGTCCGCTCATCCGGCGTGCTTGAAACCAGCCGCCAGAGCGTGCAGGCCGTCGGCGAGGCGACCTCTGAACTGGGCGGCTCGCTGCGCTCCGGCGGACGTCAAGCGGTCAGCCAGGGACGCAAGCTCTGGCAGGATGTGATGCTGCCGGCCGGCCAACGGTTCGCCGCCGCGATTCCCGTTGTCCTCAAAGCGCTCGTGCTGCTGCTGGCCTTCTGGCTGGCGGGCAAGTTCGCCGGCGCCTGCGTCACCAAGCTGCTCAACATGACCCGAATCGACGACCGCGCCATCCGCGACTGGGGCCTGGAAAGCCTGCTCAAACAACCCGACGGGCAGACGCGCTCGCTGGCGGGACTGGCCGGCGGGGCTGTCAAATGGCTGCTGATCTTATTCGGCTTCGTGGCCTTCTTCAACGCCCTGAACCTCGCGATGGTCGCCGGCCCGCTGCAGAATATCCTCGACCGGATCGTCGGCGCCATTCCGAATCTGCTCAAGGCCGCCGTCATCCTCTTCGTCTACTGGGTGGTCGCCGCCGTGGTCAGGGCCGGCGTGACGCGCGCCCTGGGCGCGATGAAGTTCGACTCGCGCTTCGGCAAGCACCTGGCGGTTCCCGCGGCCGACGGCACGCAGCCCCCGACGCCCAGCGCCATGATCGGACGCCTGCTCTTCTATGTCATCCTGCTCTTCGGCGTGCCGCCGTTCCTGCAGTCGCTGGGTCAGCAGGCCCTCGTGACGCCGCTGCAAGAGATGCTCGCCAAAACGCTCGGCTTCCTGCCGAACCTCTTCGCCGCGGCGATCATCCTGGTCGTCGGGCGCATCGTGGCGACGATCGTGCGTGAAGTCGTCAGCAATGTCCTCTCCGCCAGCGGGGCTGACGCAGGCGCGTCGAAGCTGGGCCTGGGCAAGGTGCTCGGCACCCACACCCTCTCCGGCATCTGCGCCAAGATCGCCTACTTCTTCATCTTCATCCCGATCCTGGTCTCGGCCGTAGACAGCCTCGGCATCACGGCGATCTCCGACCCGATCAAGGCGATGCTGCAGAAGATCCTGGAGGCCGTGCCCGCGCTGCTGGTCGCCGCCGTGATCGTCGCCATCGGCTGCGTGGTCGCCAAGATCGTGCGCTCGCTGCTCGAGTCCTTCCTCAGCGGCGTGGGGCTCGACGCACTGCCCGGACGCCTCGGGCTCACCTTCCTCTCCGCCAAAGAGGGACAGCTCCCGCCCTCCGGCGCGCTCGGCGCCGCCGCCGCCGTGGTCATCATGCTGATCACCGCCCAGCAGGCCTGCGCCTCGCTGCGCTTCCAGCAGCTCGCCGACCTGCTGCGCCGCGTGGTCGAATATCTGCCGAATCTGGTGGTCGGCATTGTGATCCTGCTGGCCGCGCTCAGCCTCGCGAACTATCTCGCCGCACTGGTCGCCAAAGCGCTGGACGGCCACCCGCACGCCGCGCTGCTGTCGGGCGTGGCCCGCTGCGCGG
>JAGOBZ010000459.1 GCA_017999015.1 Kiritimatiellia bacterium | reverse complement strand
TTACCCTTCATAACGAAATCCCAAACAGGCGTGTCGCACGGGGAAGCTTCGCTTCCCGGAGCGCAAACGCTTGCGTATGCGCCGCCCACGATCGTCATCGCGGCAGCAAACATCATCAACTTCTTCATGAGTACTCCTTTGTTGTTTCTCTTTTTGTTGCCACCGCGCGACTCCTAAACATCGCTAGTGACTCCAAAAACGATTAAACTTTACCACTCTGATCCGGACGTGTCAACGGGGGAACGCAAAAAAACTTAACCGCATCCTTCCGGACACCCGCCGGCCCCGCCGACCGAATCGCTTTGATGGTCTAACTTTAACAGGTGCGGCCTGTCTCTGCAAGCGTGTTTTTGCGTTTTTTTGGGGGATTTTTTCTAGAATTCGGTTCGTGGCAAAGGGGGCGTGAAGCTCGTGCGCGCCTGGCCCTGACGATGTGGCGTGGGCGCAAATCTCTCTGACCTCTGACCGCTGATCTCTTTTTTATGGCCTTTCCCGCCATCAAATCGTTACCATGCATCTTGCAATCAAGGGAGGGACATGAAAAGAGTTGCGGGCATATTGTTGGTCGCATGCGTTGTGACCGTTCAAGCGGCGCCGGTCGCGGTGGTCCAGGGGAACGCGGCGGTGCCCGCCGGCGAACGGCGCTTCGCGGCGGCACTGGCACGGCATGTCGAACGCTGGTACCGCGAGGCGGGCGTCGAGGCGGCGTATTCCGATGACACGGACCTGGCCAAAGCCTTGGCCGGCAAGCGCGTCGCCGTTCTGGTCTACCTGGCCCAGCCGAACGCCGCTCAGATGGCGGCGCTGACGGCGCATGTGAACCGCGGCGGCAAACTGATCGTCTGCTACTCCTCCTCTCCCACCCTGGCCGCGCTCATGGGCATGCAGACGGTCGGCTATCAAAAAGGGTCCACCGATGGCCGCTGGTCGCTGATGCGTTTCGCGGAGACGCGCCCGCATGGCGTCCCGGCGTCGATCCTGCAAACCTCGCAGAACCTCTTCCTCGTCCAGCCGCTGCCTGGACGCGCGCAGGTGCTGGCGTGGTGGCACGACCGGCAGGGGCGCCAGACCCCTGAGCCGGCCTGGCTCGCCTCGTCCGTCGGCTACTGGATGACCCACGTGCTGCTGGCGGACGGCGACGCCGAAGCCAAGGGACGCTTACTGCTGGCGCTCGCCGCCGCCCACGATCCCTCGCTCTGGCAGCCGGCCGCAGCCAGCGTGCTGCGGCAGGCGCGCCTTGTCGGCAACGGTCCGGACGCGCTGAGCCAGCGCGCCGGGCAGGTGACCGATCCGGCCCGGCGCGCGCGGGCGGTCGCCGCCGCGCAAACGGTGAAACGCACAGAGGCGACTGCCCGCCAGCGGCTCGCCGCCGGCCAAGGGTATGAGGCCTGGCTCGCCGCGAACGACCTCAAGGCGCGGATGTACGAGGTGTACGGGTTCTTGCAGACCCCGCGCCGCGGCGAGATCCGCGCGGTCTGGGACCACTCCGGCATGGGGCTCTATCCCGGCGACTGGCCGCGCACCTGCCGGCTGCTGAAAGACGCGGGCATCACCGATCTCTATGTCAATGTCGCGGGCGCGGCCTTCGCCCACTACGCCAGCGCCGTGCTGCCGCGTTCGCGCGTCTTCGACGAGCAGGGCGACCAACTGGCCGCCTGCCTCGCGGCCGCCAAGCCGCTGGGGCTGCGGGTGCACGCCTGGCTGCTCTGTTTCTCAACAGAGGGCGCCACCCAGGAACGCCTCGCGGTCTTCGCCAAGCGCGGGTGGGTGCTGACCCAGCCGGACGGCTCGCCGCGCCCGTGGCTAGACCCCGCCGTGCCCGAGGTCCGCACCCATCTCGAAGCGTCCGTACGCGAACTGGCCGTGAAGTATGCGACCGACGGCGTGCATCTCGATTTCGTGCGTTACCCGGACTTTGTGTCGAGCCTTGGCCCGACCGTCAAAACGCGCTTCGAACGGGCGACCGGCCGCCGTGCCGCCGATTGGCCCGAGGATGTCAAAAGCGGGCCTCTGCGCCAGGCCTTCATCCGCTGGCGTGCCGAGCAGGTCTCCGATTTTGTGCAGGCCGCGCGCAAGGCGGTCCGGCGCGGCGCGCCGGGCAAGCTCGTGACAGCCGCGGTTTTCGGCAAGTATCCCTCCTGCCTCGATGCTGTCGGCCAAGATTGGGAGTCTTGGGTCAACATCGGGCTGGTGGACTACGTGACGCCGATGAACTACACCGAGGATCTGGCCAAGTTCAATGAATGGCTCGGCCAGCAGACACGTCTGCGGCAGCAGGCCGTCAAGGTCGTGCCCGGCATCGGCGTGACCGCAGCCGAAAGCCGGCTGGATGCGGCGCAGGTCATCGACCAGATCCAGGCCGCGCGCCGCGCGGGCTGCCCCGGGTTCGCGCTCTTTGACCTCGACACCACGCTGCGCCAAGAAATCCTGCCGGTCCTGCGCATGGGCATCACCGCACCGTAGGCGGCATCAGTTCGCGACAAAATGGATGATGCGCGCGGCGTGTCCTCCGGCGCGCGTTTCGCCGGACACCCGCAGCGTCAGGGTGTGCGCACCCTCCGCAGCATCCGCCGTGAACATCACCGTGCGCGGGTAGTGCAGATCTTTGCTGAAGGCGTGGTACAGCTCGGCCTGCTGGAACGGACCGCCGTCGATGCTCGCCACGGTGCCCTTGCCCTCGCGCTCAAAGGCGATGCGCGCGTTCTGAAAGTCGCCGCGCAGGCGGACATTGTCGCCGAATTCCGCGGCTGCCGCGACGCAGGCCGCTCCCAAAACCGCCGCGCACGCGCCCAGCCGACTCGTCCATAACTTGAGCGTTGAGCGTTGAGCGTTGAACGTTGACAATTGAAAGTTCCCCCCTCGATCATTCGCGGCGCAGCCGCGCGGCGGGCTTGCCTTCGGAACCAGAGTCGCCTTCTTTAGTTTCATGTGGCTAGTTTAGTGCATCGCTTATACCCCAACGCGGGCGTAGCCCGCAACCCAAGATTCTCACCACGAAGTCACGAAGGACACGAAGTTATTTAATGCCCTACAATTTTCTCTGTGCCTCCGTGTCTCCGTGGTGAAATTGATTAAACCACAGA
>JAGOBZ010000458.1 GCA_017999015.1 Kiritimatiellia bacterium | reverse complement strand
GTCTGCCACAGCAGCGTGACGGCGTCGGGATCATAGAGCCCGATCGGCTCGAGCGTGCAGGTGACGCGGTACGCGGTCTGCGTGTCGTAGGTGTTGATGAGCGGCGCGTGCGCGAGGGCGGGCGGCACGGCGTTGAGGGCCGGTGCGAACGAGGATGCGGGGTCGCCGAACAGGTTGAGTTCGTAGTAGACCCAGCGCCAGTGGTTGGCGGCATACGGGGTGAGCATATGCAGGTTGGCGCGGCGCGACGCTTCGTTGATGGTGCCCAAGCGCGTGGCCGTGCCGCGCAGGGCGGCGTCCCAGAAACTGCGGTGAAAGCGGTGGGACTGGCCGCCGACCACGCCGACGAATTCCCAGCCGGCCCGCGCGTTCATCACGGCGGCGCAGGCGGCGTTGCTGACCGTGACGATCTGCTCGGCGAAACAGTCTGGGGTGTCGAAGGCACCGCTGTCACAGGCCTGCGAGTAGATGAAGTAGGGGAGCGAATTGGTGAAGGCGGCGACGGCGGCCTGGTAGTTGGTGTTCGAGAGCGGTATTTTCATGCACGTCGTGGCGCTGCCGTGGCCGATGTGGTTGACCGAGAGGTAATCGCGGTTGAGCTGATCCAGCGCGTCCTTGGTGTTCCACAGGCGGAGGTCCGAATCGTAGAGCGTGTGGGTCGTGTCGAGCGCGTCGGCATACGGAGAGGTCTCGTAGCCCATGGAGACCAAGCCGTAAGTGTTAGTGCCCCAGCGCAACTCCTCCATGAAGCCGGTGGCATAGACGAGCGAGCCGAAGTTGACCTTCTCGGCCAGGAACGCGTTGGGGGCAAGCTCGTCCGCGGTCGCGCTTTCATGGCGCAGCGTCTTGCGGACCATGTGGGCGAGTTCGTCGGCCGTGGCCACCGGGAAGCGGCCGACCATGATCTCGGCGGTCAGATCGACATCCCCGCCGTTGAGGCCGTCTGTAACCTCGCCGTAGCGGCCGTTGCCATTGCCGTCAAAAGGGCCGTCGAGGCAGCCGTAGTAAATGGCGTCGGAGGGGATCTCGGCGGTCAGCGTGGAGAAGAGATCGGAAAACGAGACAGTCAGCTTGCGCGCCGGGATCAGGTCAAACGTGCCGGCGATCAGCAGATCGCGGAGGGGCCACTGGGCGTAGGCCTCCTGAAGGAAAGCGCGGATCTTGGCGGGAAGGTCGACGCCGTCGTACTGGGCGGCGATCCATTCGACGGTCACGAGGGCGGGCGCGTAGCCGGCACGGGCGCGCGCCTCACACAGGGCTTGCAGAGTCCACGGGCCTGCGGCGTTGTGAATCAGATTCGAGGTTGAAAGGACCAGATAGGTGCAGGGCGCGTCCGGCGAGAGATCGAACGCGGCGGGCAGCGCTCCGATGCGGCGCGTGTCGTTCAGCGCCTGCGCGAGACGCGGCGGCGGCGCGGGCGGGAG
Source organism: Kiritimatiellia bacterium (assembly GCA_017999015.1). Classification (GTDB taxonomy): domain Bacteria; phylum Verrucomicrobiota; class Kiritimatiellia; order RFP12; family UBA1067; genus DUPH01. Next base: position 1,660 of record JAGOBZ010000458.1, on the reverse strand, counting down.
TGCCGCTGCGGGCCGGAGGGTCACGGTGACGGCGAGGGCCTCCGCCGCGAGCAGGCGGCGGGAGGCGGGCAGATAACGTGCCGGATAAAGCGGAACGCTGAGCAGGTCGGTGCCGTTGCAGCGGTCGACGCGCCAAGGCGTGCGCGCGAGGTCGGGGTAGGGGTCGGCCTGGGCGTAGAGGGCCGCGTCCGGGCCGACGGGCGGCGCGGGCGGTGTTCCCGGAATGCGCGGGGGCTGACCCCATTCGAGCGGGGCGGGAAGCGGGAGATCGCGTTCGGTGAGCGGCGTGACGGTCAAGGATTCGACCTCATAACCGGTCGGGAGCGTGAAGAACGCGCCCTGCACCGGCAGAACCGGTCGGGCCGTCTGGACATCCGGCTCGCAGCCCTCCACCGTGACCCGGCACGTGCCATCCGCCAGGTTGACGACATTCGGTGCAGCGAAATGGACCACGCGCACGAGCGTTTCGGCTGAATGCGCGCACAGGCCAAAGGCCAGCAGGCACACGCCGACAACGGGCATCGGATGGAAGGCACAAGACATTGCGGGGTAGTTTAGAGGAGCCGCAATGGCGCGACAATCACGAATTTCGGCTTGGTATCCGGGCCGGGATTCAATACACTACGGCCTATATTCACGGGCTTGATCGGTAACACGGGAGGAGTATGCGCGGATTGTTTTTTGCGTGGGCGGCGGTGTCCGGTTGCATGGCGCTTCAGGCGCGGGCTGCGGATTGGACGCAATGGCGCGGCAGCAACCGTGACCTGATCATCACCGGGGAGAAGTTGGCGGCGAGTTGGCCGGAGGGGGGGCCGAAACGTCTGTGGCTGGCTGAATTGCCGGGCGAAGGGTATTCCGAGCCGATCGTGGCGGAGGGCACGCTGTTCGTCACCGGCAGCACCGGTGAAAAGAAGAGCCGCGTGGGCCACCTTTACGCGCTCGACCCGAAGAGCGGCACCATCCGCTGGCAGATGGAATACGGTCCGGAATGGGGCTCGTCTTACGAATTCGCGCGGACCTCGCCGACGTTTCACGAAGGGCGTCTCTATCTGGTCGGCGGTCTCGGGCATGTGGTGTGCGTCGACGCGAAAAAGGGGGAGATCGTATGGCGCGTAGACAGTCATGCCGAGTTCGGCGGGCGCAACATCACGTGGGGCATCGCCGACAATCCGCTGATTTATGACGGCAAAGTGATCTGCCAGCCGGGCGGTCCTGATGCCGCCGTGGTGGCGCTGGATGTCAAAACCGGCCGGCCTGTCTGGAAAAGCAAGGGGCTGAGCGAGCGCAGCGCCTACTGTTCGCCGGCCCTGCTGACACTCAACGGGCGGCGCCAGGTGGTCACCATGCTGGAGGATCATGTGGTGGGACTTGACGCGCAGAGCGGTCAACCGCTCTGGAAGCATGCGCACCGCAACCGTCATGCCGTGCATCCCAACACGCCGGTGCTGTGCGGCAAAGACCGTCTCTTCATCTCGTCCGGCTATGGACACGGCGCGGAGATTCTCGAGATCGCGGGCGGCACGGCCAAGCGGGTCTGGTCCGACAAATCCTCCGACAACCATTTCCAGGGCGTGGCGTTCTACAAGGGGCGCATCTTCTCGTCGGGCGGCGGCCGGCTCACCTGTTTCGACCCGGCGGACGGCCGTGCGGTGTATCACGT
>JAGOBZ010000457.1 GCA_017999015.1 Kiritimatiellia bacterium | reverse complement strand
ATGCACCCGGAAAGAGATTGCCCCCGGTGATGAAAAGCCTTACAAACACCCGTTAAGGAACGATTTTCGAACCAGGCGCTTCACACGTACGCGCCGCAAGCGGCGCGACGGTGAGCGCTGGCGTTCGACAAACGCAAGGAGGCAAAAAGATGGCTAAATGCAAGATGTGCCAGACGAAACTCAGCATATGGGGTTCTGATACATATGGCGACGGCCTCTGTAAGACGTGCCTTGACAAGACTCTCGCCGAAGTTGCCCGAAAGAAACAGCAGGCGCTTGCAGATGCAAAGGCAATGATTGACTCCATTGTCAAGTCACTTATAGGCGATGAGCAGCCTTTGTGCGTCGCATTTTTCCACTCTGGGGTGCAACAGAAGAGCAGCGGGTTCCTCAAGAAGCTGCCTGGCATGATCGCGGGCGTGGCAATCGGCGGGCAGATTGGTGAGATGGTCTTTGGCGGATCGATGCTCTCGGACAAGGCAACTTATGCCGGAGAACTTGACCTTCTGGTTGTGACGGCAAGGCGGCTAGTCCTCGGGCATTGTGCTGACACACCCTTTATGTCGGCGAGTGCTGAAATCAGTCCTGAGCACCTTCAACTTCTGGAAGCACAATGCAAAGCGAAGACCATCGGCCGCCTCGAATGGTCGGTCTCAAGTTCCCAAGTATCAGAAACTGACCCCCACCTTACCATTGTAAACGGCGGGAGAAAGTTCCACCTTATCAAGTCCGAGTTATATGTGAACGGTGCCATCCATCAAACCCCAAGTGTGCAAGATGTCTGTAAACAGATTAGCCAACTCGGAACGAGGGCCACGCCTATCGACTTCGCAACGAAACTCCTTGCAGGTGAGGATCCTCTTTCTGACGGTCAGGTTGCTGAGGCTGTCGCGGACAAAGCCTACATGAAAGCCATCTCAGATGCGATCATCACCCACGGCCAACGCGACGCCTTGGTTCACAAGATGACAGCACTGGCACCTTCTCTAAAGGCAGCCGTTGAGAGGCAATTGAGAGCGAGGGCTGAGGCATACAACCGAACCCTCATCACGTTGCTCGTTTGGGCCGTGCTTGCGATGGGTTCAGTTGCCGGCATCGTGTCCACTGAAGAATTCGCACGCTTCTTGTGTGTCGTTGGCACCATTGTCACGACAGTCGGCTCAATCGTCTATCTGGTGAAACTATCGCGGTCTGCATGGTGCCGAACCGTCATGAAGGCATAGATGAATGTCGAACCAGAGGCCGGAGGGTATCGCGTTCCGCTGCGCCCGCGCTGGCTGCCGAGCGGCGGGAGCGGGTGCGGGGCATGTTGAGGGAGCGGCCTGTGCTCCGGCTGCGGGATCTTTGCGGCGCGCTCGGGGTGTCCGAGGCGACCGCCCGGCGCGACCTGGCCGCGATGGAGAATCGGGGCGAGGTCCGGCGGGTGCATGGCGGGGTGATGAGCGTCACGACTGCGGCGGAGGAGCCGCTATTCGATGACAAAACCCTGCGCGCGGTGCGGGAAAAGCGCGCCATTGCCGACGCGGCGCTGAAGTTGATCGAACCCAAGTCGCGGATCTATCTCGACGGCGGTTCCACGGTGCTTGAGCTGGCGCGCCGGTTGCGCGGGCGGACTGATTTGACGGTGGTGACCAACTCCCTGCGCGCGGCGATGGAATTGGCGGGGGAGGGACCGCGGTTGATTCTGCCGGGCGGCGAGCTGCGCCGGCTGAGCCAGACGCTGGTCGGGCCGCTGACCCGGCCTCTGCTCGACACGCTCCGGCTCGACTGGGCGTTTATGGGCACGATCGGGCTTGATCTCGAAGAGGGGCTGACGACCACCGATCCTTCCGAAGCCTATACGAAGGAATTGGTGATGAACCGGTCGGCGCGCGTGGCGCTGCTATGCGATTCGAGCAAGTTGAACCGGCCTTCGTTCGCGCGATCCGGCCGGCTGGAGGATGTGGACGTATTGATTGTGGACGGCACGCTGGATACCACGTGGCGCAAGGCGCTGCGTCAGGCAGGCGTGCAGGCCATCACGGTGTGACGGATTATACAAAAGGAGCACGGAACCATGGGTACGTATTTGAGCAATATGCGGCCGGAGTTCAAACCGGAGATCATGGATTGCGGGCGGATTCCCGCGTTCCAGTATCGCGGCAATCTCGCGTCGGAGCTGAAGGCCAAGACCCTCACCCCGGCGGCGGCGCTGGAGCTGTACGAGGACATGCTCATCGTACGCGAGGTGGAGGAGATGATCGTCAAGCTGCGATCGGGCGCCTACACGCCCATTCCCGATTACAACTATCGCGGCCCGACGCATGTCTCGATCGGCCAGGAAGGCTCCGCGGTCGGCGCGTGCAGCGTGCTGGGCGTTTATGACCACATCACCAGCACCCACCGCGGCCATGGCGACAGCGTGGCCAAGGGCACCGTGGCCATCCGGCGCATGAACGAGCAGGAGCTGCGTTCGCGCGTGCCCCAATCGCAGGCGGCCAACCGGGCGGCGCTGCTGGAAGACGCGCTGGAAGACCATGTCTACCGGACGATCGCCGAATTGTTCGGCAAGGAAGACGGCTATTGCAAGGGCCGCGGCGGCGGCATGCACATCGCCGATTTCCGCATCGGCCATCTCGGAGCCAACGCGATCGTCGGCGGCGGCGTGCCCATCGCCACCGGCGCGGCGATGGCCCAGCGCTATCTCGAGTCGGACCGGGTGGTGTGCTGTTTCGCCGGCGACGGCGCCTACGCCAACGGCGTTGTGCTGGAGTCGCTCAACTGGGCCGCGCAGGCGCAGTGGACAAATCATCTGGCCAAGGACCGGCCGTTCGGACTGCCGGTGATCTACGTCATCCAGAACAACCACTACGGCATGACCCACCGGTCCGATGACGAAGTGATGGGGGTGAGCGCCCTGGCGCGCCGCGCCGCGGGATTCGCCGATAACAACATGCACGCCGAAGTGGTCAACGGCATGGATGTGCTGGCCGTGCGCGAAGCGATCGGCCGCGCGGCGGAACTCTGCCGCAAGGGCGAGGGACCGGTGCTGATCGAGCTGGACACCGACCGCTACTACGGCCACCCCCACAGCGCTCCGCGGGTGGACGA
>JAGOBZ010000456.1 GCA_017999015.1 Kiritimatiellia bacterium | reverse complement strand
ATCGCGAGACGCGCGTCGTCAAATTCCGGATCCCCCTGCGCCTTGCAGGGGCGGCGCAGCAGCAGGGCGACGTCGGCGTCCTGCTCGATGGCGCCGGAGTCGCGCAGGTCGGAGAGCTTGGGCTTGTTGGTCTTGTCGCCGCGCTGCTCCGGGGCTCGGCTGAGCTGGCTGAGCACGATGACCGGCAGGTTCAGCTCTTTGGCCATGGCCTTGATCTGGCCGGAGATCTGCGAGGTCTCGATCTGCCTGCCCTGTTTGGCGAATTCGCGGCAGTTGCAGAGCTGGAGATAGTCGATCACGATCAGCTCGATCTTGTAGCGCTTCTTCATACGGCGGGCGCGGGCGCGCATGTCCATGACGTCGAGGCCGCCGGTGTCGTCGACATAGATGGGGGCCTTGCCGAGTTCTGAGGCGGCCCGGGTGAGCTGCTGGTTGATGTTCTTGATGTTGCCGAGGCCCTGGTCGATTTTGAAGCCGGGAACGCCTGCAAAGCCGCAGAGCATGCGCATGGCGAGCGACTCAGTGGACATTTCAAGCGAAAAGACTCCGACGGCGTGGGGACGGTTATGGTCGCCTTTCATCGGGCGGCCGTAGATGTCCTTGCCCAGCGCGACGCACTCGGCGATGTTCATGGCGAGCGAGGTCTTGCCCATCGAAGGGCGTGCGGCCAGCACGATCATCTCGCCGCTGCGCAGCCCTTTGAGTTTCTTGTCGAGGTTCTTGAGCCCTGTGGGCAGGCCGGCCACGCTGCCGGGGCCGAGAGAGAAGAGCCGGTCGATGTGGCCCATCGTATTGGTGATGGCCTGGGGCCAGGTCAGGCCGGTGCCCTCGCGCCGGTCGGCGATGCCGAGGAACTGCTGTTCGACCTCGCCGAGGATCAGGTCGGCGCTGACGGCTTCGTCGAAGCAGCGGCGTTCAGCGTCGCGGGCGCAGGCGATCACGGCGCGCAACAGGTGTTTCTGCCGCACGATGTTGATGTAGTATTCCGCGTGGGCTGCGGTGGGGGTTTCGTCGATCAGCGCCTGGATGGTTGCGGAGCCTCCGATTCCGTCGAGGCGGTTCAGGGCGCGCAGGCGCTCGGTGAGGGTGAGGGGATCGATGGTGAGCGCGGCGCGCGACATCTCGGCCAAGGTCTCGAAGAGCAGGCGGTGCGCGGGGGTGAAGAACGATTCAGGGATGATGCCGTTCTCGGTGCAGAGGTCTAGCACGCGGCTGTCGCCGGCCGCATCCAGCAGGATCGAGCCGAGGACGCCGCGTTCGGCTTCGGCGCTGTGCGGGACGGTGCGAAGGGGCACGGAGGGGGATGAGGGTGTCTGCATGGGGGGTAAACGATTTAGGATTCAGAACTCAGGGTTCGGGAGCCATGATAGCTCCTTTCGCCTCAATCCTGAATCCTAAAATTCGTCTCAGTGACTCGGACCGTCGCGGCTTCAGCCCTCGACGACCCACACCTTGATGGTGCAGGTCAGTTCGGGATGCAGCTTCACGGCGATGTCGAAGGTGCCGGTCTCCTTGATCGGCTCGTCGAGCGCGATCTGGGCCTTGTCGACGGTGATCTTCTGGCCGGCCACAAGCGCGGCCGCGATGTCCGCCGCTTGGATCGAGCCATAGAGGCGGGTGCCGTCGACTGTCTTGGCGCGCAGGGTGACCGACGCATTATCCAGCTTCGAGGCCTTTTCTTTGGCTTCGGCGAGCTGGATGCGCGAGACTTCCTCGCGTTCTTTGCGCAGTTTCTCGAGGCGGCGCAGCGCGTGCTTCGAGACCGGCGCCGCAAGGTCCTGCGGCAGCAGGTAGTTGCGGGCGTAGCCGTCGGCCACTTTCACGACATCGCCGGCTTTGCCGAGTTTGTCGACATCCGACATCAAAAGGAGTTCAGTTGACATAACGGTGCAATCCTTTCCGGTCTTAGGCCATCAGGCCCATGTTGCGGGCGCGGCGCACGCCCTGTTTGATCTGACGCTGCTGGGCAGCCGTGACGCCGGTGAGGCGTGCCGGAACGATTTTGCCGTATTCGGTGACGAACCGGCGGAGAAACTCGACATCGTTGATGTTCACGATGTCATTCGGATCCAGAATACGCACACGTTTACGGGCGGGCATCATGTCGCGGTCGCGGCTGTCCCGGTCCGATCGGTTGTTTCTTTTTTGCATGGCCATAAGCTTGATTCCTCTTGTTCAAACGTTGTCTTTAGAACGGCAAAGCCTCGTCATCCTGAGCGAGCGCTCCGGTGCCGTCGCCGAAAGCGGGCGGCTCGGGGGCCTTTGCGCTGGGCGTGGCCGGGTCGGGGGCGGCAGTGCGCGGCGCGTCGGGGGCCGCGGCACCGTCCTGTCGCGGCGGTCCGCCCCAGAACAGAATACGGTCGGCCCGCACGCGCAGCTTGCTGCGCTTCTCATTGGTCTGCTTGTCAGTCCACTCATCCATCTGCAGGCGGCCCTCGACGAGCATGCCTTTGCCTTTGGAGAAGTACTGTTGGCAGAACTCCGCCTGTCTCTCCCACGCCACGACATCAACAAAACAGGTCACCTCCTTGGGTTGCCCCGAGGTTTTGTCGCGCCACGTCTCGGAGATCGCGAGGCGGAGGTCCGCCACCTTGGCGCTCCCCGCGTTGCGGATTTCCGGATCGCGCGTGAGATTGCCGGCGATGATCACTTTGTTGAAGGAAGCCATGGTTTACCGTCCTTTTGTCCCTGCATCCAGGCGGACTTACGACTCGCTCTGGGTGTCCTTGTTTTCGTTGGCGGCCGCCTCGGCCTCGGCGCGCGCGGCCTCACGGGCTTTGCGCTCTTCGGCCTGCCGGGCCAGGACGGTTTCGCGGCGGTCGTCCACGGCAAGGATCTGCACGCGGAAGACGTCCTCGGCAAGGTGATAACGGCCGAGGAGCGCGGCGACCTGGTTGGGATCCAACTCGAAGCGGATCTTCACATAGACGCCGTTGTCGCGCTTATGCATGGGACGCGCAAAGGTTCGTTTGCCGAGCACATCCGTGGTCAGCACGTTCCCGGACAGGCGCGTGATTTCGCCGCGCACCTTGTCGATCTGTTTGTCCAGAACGTCATCTTTCGCCGAGCCGGCGAAGATATACAAGCCATCGTATTTTTTC